>NZ_WPCB01000014.1:0-80304 GCF_009741785.1 Haloarcula sp. CBA1122 | reverse complement strand
CCTGGCCGGGGATGCCGCGCGCGTTACTCGACGGAGCGGACTGGGGCAGCGTCCCGGACAGCGCCGGGGACTGGCGGTACTACCCCGAAGACAGCGTCTCGGTCGACGACGACGGTTACATCACCTTTCTCGGTCGGATCGACGACGCGATTAACGTCGCCGGCCGGCGGTTCAGCACCAAGGAACTTGAGTCGACGGTCGCCGGCGTCACCGGCGTCGCCGAAGCCGCCGTCGTCGGGGCCGACGACGAGACGACCGGAACAGCGGTGTACGCGTTCGCCTCCCCGGAGGACGGCTACACCGAGAGCGAACTCCGAGCAGCCATCGAAGAGGGCGTCGTCAACGCTATCGGTGGTATCGCCCGCCCCAAGGAAATCGTGTTCACGCCCGACCTTCCGAAGACGCGCTCGGGCAAGGTTATGCGCCGCCTGCTGACGGCAGTGGCCAACGACGAGGACCTGGGCGACACCAGCGCGCTACGGAACCCCGAAATCCTCGGCGAAATCCAGTCGACGACGAGAAAGGAGTGAGAAGTTTCGTATTTTTCTATATTGCCGAAACATTGGGGCGGCAATAGTGTCTTTAGTGACTGTTTTATCGGTCTTTTCTCAGACAAACGCACGGTCTGACCGCAATACTTATTTCGGTATTCTGTAAATTTCCGAAACACATGGACGGAGCAGCCGATCAAATCGGTAAGCGAGGGTACGAACAGCTCCGTCGCGCGGCCGAGACACACCGGGTCGACCTCGTGCTCCGGCTCGGCGCGGAGGTCGGACTCCGTCCGGCGGAGATGACGGCTGTTCGGCTGGCCGATATCACCGAGTTCGAGGGCCATCACCTGCTTGCCGTTCGGGACGGCAACGAGGTTGTCCGTGAGACGTACCTCCCGGACTCGGTCGAACACGACATGCGGAAGTACGCAAACGCGTCCGGGAAAGCCGATGACGAGCCGCTGGTTTCCGTTTCCCCGCGGCGGCTACAGATGCTCGTCAGCGAGGTCGCCGACCGCGCCGCCGACGCGGCACCGCACCTACAGGGGGTTTCCACGCGGGACCTCCGGTGGCGGTTCGCTGCGAGTCTGCTGGACGACGGCGTCCCGCCGGACGTGGTCTGCGCGCTCGGCGGCTGGGACCGCCTCGACCGACTGGACCCCCTGCTTGACGAACCGGACCGCGAAACCATCGTCGCGGCCGTGGATGAGTCCGGCGAGCGGGCGGCCCCGAGCGAGTCCCGGCGAGCCCTCGACTGGATCACGACGGTCAGCGAGGCGCTTGCGGCCGCCGCGACCGGCGAAGCAATTGCGACGGCAGTCTGTGACCACCTGACCGAGACGGCGGGCTTCGAGTTCGCCTGGCTCGCCGAGCGTACCGGCGACGGGCTGACACTGCGCACGACGACAGAGATCTCGGAGTCGGCCGTCGAGCGCCAGATTCACGAGCATATCGAGTCGGTCACCGCGCCGCTAGACGTGGGCGAGGTTCGTGTCGTCGACGACAGCGCCGGACCGGTCGCTCTGGTCCCGCTCATCAGGGAAAACGCCGTCTCCGGTGTCATCGGAGTGGGGGCCAGCGAGAGGCTTACCGACGCGGAACGCGCCGTACTGTCCGCACTCGGGGTTCAGGTCGGCCACGCACAGGTCGCCGCCGAACGCAAGCGACTCCTGCTTGCCGACACGGTGACCGAGTTGGAGTTCCACTGTGCGGACGGGCGAACCTTCACCGCCGGGGTGTCCGGGGCGTTGCAGTGTACGGTCGAACTGTCCGGCGTCGTTCCCGTTGCGGGCCAGTCGCTGCTGTACTACCTGATGGTCGAAGGTGCCTCGGCCGACGCGATACTGTCGTACGCGGACACCGACGACGGCGTGACCGACGCCAGACTCCTCGAAGAGCACAGCGACGGCGTGCTACTGGAGGTCGTAGTCACCGACACGCCAGCGCTCCAGTTGGTCGAGAGCGGTGGCCGCGTTCGCTCTGTGACGGCCACCGACGGCGTGGCGACTATCGCCGTCGAGCTCCCCAGCGAGGCCGACATCAGACCGACAGTCAACGCCGTCACCGACGCCTACCCGGAGACGTCGTTAGCGGCGAAGCGAGAGACGGAACGGCCGGCCGAAACAGAGACAGGGTTCCGCGACCGACTGACCGACACGCTCTCCGACCGGCAGGAGACCGTCCTCCAGGCGGCCTACCACAGCGGCTACTTCGAGTGGCCCCGCGGGTCGACCGCCGAAGAGCTAGCGGACTCGCTAGACGTCTCGTCGCCGACGTTACACAATCACCTCAGGAAAGCCCAGCAGAAGGTCCTGACCGCGTTTTTCGACGACCGGCCGACCGAACCGCGACAGCCGACCGACAACTGAAACCCTGTTTCATGTTATCGTAGTTAGACCCCCCGTTTATATGGTCACTGTGAAATATCGATGATAGACCATGTCAGATGAAGATGTCCAACTCGAAGCACGGCTCGAAGAACAGGAGGTTTTCGAGCCCCCGGAGTCGTTCGTCGAGCAGGCGAACGTCACGGACGAGGGTATCTACGAGGAGTTTACCGAGAACTGGCCGGAGTGCTGGGAGGGGGCCGCCGACCTGCTCGACTGGGAGGAGGGTTACGATCAGGTACTCGACGACTCGAACCCACCGTTCTACGAGTGGTTCACGGACGGGAAACTAAACGCCTCGGCGAACTGTCTGGACCGCCATTTGGAGGAGCGCGGCGACGAAGCCGCTATCGAGTGGGTGGGTGAGCCGGTCGAGGAAGACAACATCACCTACACCTACGAAGAACTTCACCAGAAGGTCAACGAGTTCGCGGCCGGCCTGCGGGAGATGGGCGTCGGCGAGGACGACGTCGTGACGATGTACATGCCGATGATCCCGCAGCTGCCGATAGCCATGCTGGCCTGTGCCCGCATCGGCGCGCCACACTCCGTCGTGTTCGCCGGCTTCTCCGCGGACGCGCTCGCGACGCGGATGAACTCCGCCGACTCGGAGTATCTGGTCACCTGCGACGGCTACTACCGACGAGGGGACCCGCTCGACCACCTCGACAAAGCCAACGAGGGGCTGAGCGGCGTCGACCACGAGGTCGAACGCGCCATCGTCGCCGAGCGCCTGATGGACGGCGACGGCTTCGACCACGACTACGCGGGCAATCAGGTCGCCTTCGACGATGTCATCGCCGACAACGAGGGCGAGACGGTCGAGCCGGTCGACCGCGACGCCGAGGATATGCTGTTTCTCATGTACACCTCCGGGACCACCGGGAAGCCGAAAGGCGTCAAACACTCCACGGGTGGCTACCTCGCGTGGGCAGCCTGGACCTCTCAGGCAGTGCTCGATATCAAACCCGAGGACACGTACTTCTGCTCGGCCGACATCGGCTGGATTACCGGCCACTCCTACATCGTCTACGGCCCGCTCGCGCTCGGGACGACGACGATGATGTACGAGGGGACGCCGGACTACCCCGACAAGGACCGCCTCTGGGACATCGTCGAGGAATACGAGGCCGACCAGCTGTACACCGCGCCGACGGCCATCCGCGCGTTCATGAAGTGGGGCAAGCAGTACCCCGAACAGCACGACCTCTCCAGCCTGCGCCTGCTGGGGACGGTCGGTGAGCCGATCAACCCTCGCGCCTGGAAATGGTACTACAAACATATCGGGGGCGAGGAGTGCCCCGTCGTCGACACCTGGTGGCAGACCGAGACCGGCGGCATGATGATAACGACGCTGCCCGGCGTCAAGGACATGAAACCCGGGTCGGCCGGGCCGCCGCTACCGGGCAACGACGTCCGCATCGTCGACACCGAGGGTAAGGAAGTCGAACCCGGCCGCGCCGGCTACCTGACCGTCGACAAGCCGTGGCCCGGCATGCTCCGGACGCTGTACAAGAACGACGAACGGTTCATCGACGAATACTGGGCCGAGTACTCGGACACCGATAGCGACGACTCCGACGACTGGGTGTACTTCCCCGAGGACGGAGCGAAGATCGACGACGACGGCTACATCACCGTGCTGGGGCGGGTCGACGACGTGATCAACGTCTCCGGCCACCGCCTCGGGACGATGGAGATCGAGAGCGCTATCGTCGGCGTGGAAGGCGTCGCCGAAGCCGCTGTCGTCGGTGGCGACCACGATATCAAGGGCGAAGCGGTGTACGCGTACGTCATCACCGAGGACGGCTACGAGGAAGACGAAGACCTCCGTAGTGCGATTATCGACGGCGTCGAGGACGCTATCGGGCCAATCGCGCGGCCGGAAGCCGTCATCTTCACGCCCGAACTGCCGAAGACCCGCTCCGGGAAGATCATGCGCCGCCTGCTGGAAGACATCGCCAACGGCGAGGAACTGGGCGATACGAGCACGCTGCGAAACCCTGACGTCGTCAGTGATATCGAGACCAAAGTCCAGGGTGACTGAGCCGTAGCGGCGAACAGCACCACGAATTTTCAACCTATCAACCCATGTCAAGAGACACGCCTGCGGATCGAGAAGAGTCAACTATCCACTCAGATGGCGGCACGGAGGCCGCCCACGAAGACATCGACTACCTCGACAGGGAGGTGAACCTGTTACGGCCGAGCACGCCGTTCATGCGCGACCACCTGAAGATCATCTGGAGCAGTTTCGTGCTCTGGGCGCTGGTCGTGTTCGGGCCGGTGACGCTGACCGCGCTTGCGCCGGAGATGATGACCGTGCAGACGCCCATATTCGGCTTCCCGCTGCACTACTTCCTCGTCTCGCTCGGCGCGCCAACGGGTGCGCTCATCCTGGCAGTCGTCTACACCCGCTACAGGGACCGACTCGACCAGAAGTACGGTATCGACCCCGATTCCGTCGAGAGCACGGCTCCCGAGACCGGCGAGGCGACGGCCGCTGACGGGGGTGTCGAGCAGTGACGGTCCCGTTACAGGCGGAAGCGCTGGACATCTCGTTCAAACTCGTTCCGGCGATCATCGTCTTCTTGATGATGGCCTCGTTCCTCGTCATCGGCTACGTCTTCAAGGTGGCCGACACCGAGGGGATGTGGGTGGCCGGCCGCGGCATCGGGAACATCGAGAACGGGATGGCCATCGGCGCGAACTGGATGTCCGCCGCCTCATACCTCGGACTGGCCGGGCTGGTCGCGCTCTCGGGCTTCTACGGCCTGGCGTTCATCGTCGGCTGGACGACCGGCTACTTCATCCTGCTCATCTTCCTGGCCGCGCAGATGCGCCGGTTCGGGAAGTACACCGCGCCGGACTTCGTCGGCGACCGGTTCAACTCGCCAACTGCCCGCGCGCTGGCCGCGTTCACCACGCTACTCATCGCGTACGTCTACTCCGTCGGCCAGGCCCGCGGCATGGGGCTGGTCGGTCAGTACGTCTTCGGCCTCGACATCATCCCGATGATCGTCGTGATGATGACCATCACCGTCGGCTATCTCGCGCTCTCGGGGATGCTGGGGGCGACGAAAAATATGGCCGTCCAGTACACCATCCTCATCGTCGCGTTCCTCGCGGGCGTGTACGTGGTCGGCTTCTCGCAGGGCTACTCGACCATACTTCCACAGATCGAGTACGGCGCGCTGATCGCCGACCTCGGTCGCGAGTTCTCCGCACCGTTCGTGAACCAGCCGTTCTACCTCTGGATTGCGACGGCATTCTCGCTCATCGTCGGGACCTGCGGCCTCCCGCACGTCCTCGTCCGGTTCTACACGGTCAGAAGCGAGCGCGTCGCCCGCTGGTCCTGCGTGTGGGGGCTGTTCTTCATCCTCCTGCTGTACTGGGCTTCGCCCGCGATGGCGGCCTTCGGCGTCGATCTCTTCCAGACGACGACCGGTGCGAGCGCCTACGCCGCCGAAGGCGGCATGTCCGGCGCTGAGGGTGACGTGATCGTCGTGCTTGCCGCGCAGTTCGCGAACCTCCCGACGTGGTTCGTCGGCCTCGTCGCGGCCGGTGCGATGGCCGCGGCTATCGCGACGACTGCCGGGCTGTTCATCACGGCCTCCTCCGCGGTCGCACACGACATCTACACCGAACTGATCAACCCCGACGCGACCCAGCGCCAGCAGGTGCTCATCGGTCGTGGGACCATCATCGGCATGGGCGCGCTGGTGACGGTGACCGCGTTCAACCCACCGGCGCTCATCGGCGAACTGGTCGCCTACGCGTTCTCGCTGGCCGGCGTCGTCCTGTTCCCGATATTCTTCCTCGGCCTCTGGTGGGAGAACACGAACCGTCAGGGCGCGCTGGCCGGGATGGTGCTCGGCCTGCTCATCTGGATCACCTCGATTATCAACAGCGTCCTGCCGAACTACATCGGTGCGCTCGGCGCAGCCGCTGGCGATGGAGGTGCACTCGTTCCGATATACGCCCAGTACGTCCCGCCCATCGGCGCTGCGCTGATCGGGACGCCGGTCGTGTTCATCGTCACCATCGCCGTCTCGCTGGCGACGCCCGAGCCGCCCCTGGAGACGAAGAAGATGGTTCGACAGTGTCACAGCCCCGAGCCGATGGGGCAACAGGAAACCGCCGCAGACGTCGTCGGTGACAGCACCAGCGGCGGCACCCCCGCAGACGACTAAACCCATGTACGACAACATTCTCGTTCCGACCGACGGCAGCGAAACCGCCGAAAACGCGGTCGACCAGGCAGTCGACATCGCCTCGAAGTACGGCGCAACGGTCCACGCGCTGTACGTCGTCGACGTCGACGCCACCAGCTACTCGCTGGGGACAGAGCAGGTCGACCGCATCCGCCAGGGGAACCTGGAGGAGATGACCGACATAAAGCGAGACGCCGACGACGCCACCGGCTACGTCCGCGACCGCGCCGCCGAACACGGCCTCGAAGTCGAAGAGCACATCACCGCCGGCGAACCGGCCCGCGCCATCCGGAAGTTCGTTGAGGACAACGACATCGACCTCGTCGTGATGGGGTCCCACGGCCGCTCGGGACTGAAGCGCGTCATCCTCGGCAGCGTCACGGAGAAAGTGCTCCGCCGGACGCGACTGCCAGTGCTCGTCGTCGACGTCCACGGCGAGACGGACGTTGAAGACTGACAGTACCATGGCACTGAATCGACACCAATCGCTGCGGACCTCGCGAGGCCGCCGATGAGCGTCGTCGACACCCTCCGCGACCACGTCCGCGACCACAAGCGAGGGATGTTCGTCGACCTCGTGTTCGCTATCGCCTGGGTAACCGCCGTGAGCGTCATCTTCGACCTGCTGTCGGCTCCGCAGTGGGTCTACTATCTGACGCTCGCCGGCGGCGTCGTCGCGTACTACGGTTTCTTCTGGTCGCTTGAGCTGGCGATGGAACAGCAGTAGGTCGGGCTCCGTTTTTCACGGTGGCGACGGATTCACAGCCAGTTCACGAGGGGTTTGTGAAACATACACGTATAGTGGCTGAATCACCGCCGTACCCGGGCCATCCAAGCACCCCTCTATTCTCAAGGCCGTAGAATTTCGGTCTCGCCGGTACTAATAAGACCATGTAGGTGCATTGACTCTTTCGACGGCAGCAGACGCTGTGGAGTTCAGCAATGATATACGAAAGTTCGACGGGAGAGTACTACAGTGGTCTCGACATCTGGATGCGCTTTGAGTCGGGGTTCTGGGAACCACACGATTGGAGTCAAGCGACAGGACAGGAGTGGGTACAGACCGAGGCGGGTGAAGTCCTCACCCTGACGCCGGTCCCGGAGTCGGACCTCCCGGACGGGGTGTCGGTGACGGAAGCTGAGGACGTCGAGTACCTGCGTGAGTGAAAACGGCGAGACGGAAGCAGGGCACGAGTCCGGCTGTACTGACTGGGCTACATCGGAACCCGACCACCGCTAGAGGCAAGCCACGCGTCGCAGTGGCGGTACCGCTCCACTGCCCCGGATCAGAATCGGTCCTCGCCCGACTTTTGTTGGCTCGGCGTCAGGGAAAATCGTTCAGAGGCGCGTAGCGCCACGCCGCTCACGAGTCACTGCGTTCCTCGTTCGCTATCCGAGGACCTTCCCTCCGGTCGGCCCCTCGCTATTTCTCACTCATCGCCTCACTCGCCATATTCCGCCCCTGCGCGTTCAACGCGACCTCGGTCCGAACCCGGACCTCGTCAACCGCCCCAATATCAAGCAGTTTCTGATAGATTTCCTCGACCTCGTCGGGCGTCGTTCCGACGAAATCAGACATCTCGAAGGGAGAGACACCGGAGTACAGCGCCATCAACACCTGGCTCTCCATCTCCGAGAGTTCGTAATCGTCCTCACGGTCCTCGATAACGCGGGTGAACAGCGTCTTCAGCGCCCGCGTGTGGTGGTCCATCCCCGAGATGTGGGTCTCGACGCTGCGGTCCTGGTCGTCAGTGTGTTCGACCTCGATGACCTCCCGCTCCTGGCCCATCACGGTACTGGTCCCGGTTTCGATAGTTCCGACGTCCTCTATTTCGAAGGACATACTCTTGCCACCGGGGAACTGGAGGCGGATGATGTCATCGTCCAGTTGAAACCGTGCCTTGCTCCACTCGGCGTCCTCCTGAACGACGCCGCCGACGACCGCCTGCTGTCGCGCGAGGATGACCTCGCCCTGTAGCGTGGCGCGGACGTACTCCGTCTCGAAGTCGTCCAGGTTCGGCGTGTCGACGAGCAGAACGTTGTTGCCGACCTCCAGCGCGGTTGCACCGCCGGTCCCGCCGTCGGGGACCAGATCGTCGGGGTTCGACGGGAGGGTGATGTTGGAGTGTGGAATAGGCTGTTTCGAGCCGTTCGTCGCCAGAATGAGTCGCTTGTTGGTGACGATGAGTCGACAGGAACGCCACTTCGGGTCGGTCACCGTGTCGCCATCGCGGACGACGTACTGGAAGTCCCCCGATGTGTCGACTAGTTTGCGTTCGTCACCACTCATGGCCGCTGGTACTACAGATTTGATGCCAAGGGATAAATAACTTCCATCGTCGCCAGCACGGCACTGGTCGATACCACCCGGTCTGTGTCACCCAGAAACCGTTCACTGCCGGCAAATCGGGCGAAACTCGGCTGAAATCGGCCTGACTATCTGCCGGCTCCTTTACCCTGGGACGGCTGTAAAAAAGTGTATGCACGATCCACAGCAGTCAGGAACGACGTCTCGACGCGACTATCTGAAAGCCGCCGGCGGCCTCGCGGCAGCGAGCACGGTCGGCCTCGCCGGCTGTTCCGGGAGCGGTACCGAAACAGGCACGCTCGCGACACAGGTGACCGACCAGCCGGGCGACATCGCTGATTTCGAATCGTGTGTCATCACGATGGCCGGTATCTGGGTAAAGCCAGTCTCAGAGGAGGACACAGCGACCGAAGAATCGACGACAGCGGACACGAGCGACGCCCGCGAGTACCACGAGTTCGACGAGGCCCAGGAAGCCGACCTGGTCCAGTTGCAGGACGGCAACACCTCGCTCGTCGACGAGACCGAACTCGAGGTTGACACCTACGAGTTCCTCCAGCTCGACGTGACAGGCGTCGACGGGACGCTCGCAGAGGGCGGTGACGCGACGGTCGATACGCCCGGCGACGCGCCGCTACAGTTCACGCAGGAGTACGAAATCCGCGCGGATACCCGCACCGTGTTCACGGCCGACTTCACCCCGGTCAAGCGTGGCCAGACAGGCGAGTACATCCTTCAGCCGGTCGCCAGCGGCACCGAAGTCGAGTACGAGGAGTAGGCCGCCCTCTGGTCGCTACAGCGCGACGAGCAGCCCGCCGACGACGCCCAGCCCGCCAAACACCGTACAGACCGCCCAGAACGGGACCTGTCGCACCAGGCGGACCAGCGCATCGACGGTGAGGTAGCCGACCACGGCACTCACAGCGAGGGCGACAACGGCCGGCAGCGGGTCGATTGCCGGCACGCCGTCGTCAACGAGGACCAGTACGTTCGCGGCGAGCGCGGCCGGAATCGACAGCAGAAACGAGAGCCGAAGCGACGACTCGCCTTCGTGGCCTCGGAGCAGCAGGGCACTCACCGTCGTCCCGGACCGGGAGACACCGGGAAGGATAGCCAGGCCCTGCAGGACGCCCACCAGCACGGCGTCGACCCCGTCCGGAATCTCGCGCTCACCAAGCGATAGCGCCGCGGCGAAGCGCTGGAGCAGACCGGTGACGACGAGCAGGCCGCCGACCAGCGCCAGAAAGAGCCCGCCCTCAAGATTTGAGACAGCCGCGTCGAGCACCAGATACGCGGGAAGACCGGTGACGGCGGTCGCCGCCGTCGCGATGACGATAAACGAGAGGTCCGCCGTCTCGTCGGCGAACGGGCGACGGGAGAGTTCTCGGATCGAACGCAGGATGGTTCGAACTTCG
Organism: Haloarcula sp. CBA1122; assembly: GCF_009741785.1. Taxonomy (NCBI): domain Archaea; kingdom Methanobacteriati; phylum Methanobacteriota; class Halobacteria; order Halobacteriales; family Haloarculaceae; genus Haloarcula; species Haloarcula sp. CBA1122. The sequence goes on along the minus strand of NZ_WPCB01000014.1, from coordinate 69,987 downwards.
GTGCGGTAGTAGGCCGTCGCCGCGACCGCTGTCCCGGCGTGGAGAAAGAGCGCGAGACGGGTCGCGGCGGCCGGGGAGACTCCAGTGGCCACCGTCGACGCGAGAGCGACGCCGCCCTCGCTGGAGACCGGAATCCACTCCAGTATCCCTTGCAGCAGGCCCAGCAGAATAGCGACGAGAATCGGGTTCATACCCACGGAGCGGACGCCGCGGGACAAAGGCCGTTCGGTTCGGGCCGTCGACGTGGCAGTATATATAGCGCTGGTGTCCAAACGGGGGTATGCAACTGGGAAGCGGGGTGGTAGACCTGCTGTCGGGACTACCGGCCTGGCAGGGGTTTCTCGTGCTCGTCGGCAGCGGAGTCGCGCTCGCGCTGGTCATCCGCGTCCTCGGCGACCGACTGCTCAGACGGGTCACACCCCATATCGAGGGCGACGTCGACGACATCGTCTTCCGTGGAATCCACACCGCCGTGTACGTCACAGTCGGCCTCGGCGGCGCGTACGCTGGCGCACAGATTTATGACATCCGGCCGGCGGTCGCCGTCTCGCTGGAAGCCGGGACGCTCTCGCTGGTCGTCATCGTCTGGATGGTGATTCTGCTGCGTATCGGCCGCCAGGCATCAACCATCGCGACGGATTCGGCGTACATCGACCGCCAGATGGTCCCTATCCTCCAGAACGTCTGGAGCGCGCTCATCTCCGGCGGCGGCGTCCTCCTCCTACTGGTCCTCTGGGACATCGACGTGACGCCACTGCTTGCCTCGGCGGGGATTATGGGCATCATTGTCGGGCTGGCGGCCCGAGACACGCTGGCGAACTTCTTCGGCTCGCTGTCGCTGTATCTCGACGGGACGTACGCGGTCGGCGATTTCGTCGTTCTGGAGACCGGCGAGCGCGGTCGCGTCGAAGACATCTCTGTCCGCTCGACAGTCATCCGTACTCGCGACGACATCCTCGTTACTGTGCCGAACTCGAAGCTCAACAATGCCGCCATCATCAACGAGTCGACGCCGAGACGCAAGCGCCGGATTCGCGTGCCTGTCGGCGTCGCCTACGGGACGGATATCGACCACGTCGAGGAGATTCTCCTGGAACTAGCCGAGGCCGAAGACCTCGTGCAGGAACGGCCGAATCCGCGGGTCCGATTCCGGGAGTTCGGCGACTCCGCGCTGAACTTCGAGCTCCTGTGCTGGGTCAGCAACCCGGCCCTAACAGCCCGTGCGACCCACGAGCTCAACAGCGCGATCTACAAGCGGTTCCAGGCTGAGGACATCGGAATTCCGTTCCCCCAGCGGTCCATCTCCATCTCGGCCGAGGAGGTTCCGGGCGAACTGTTCGACCAAGCACAGTCGGAAGGCAAAGCCACAGACGACGGCGGCATGGCTGGCAAGTGAGCGCAGGCAAGGTCGCAGGGCTGACCGACTCGGGTGACCGAGAGGTCGAAACGCAGTTACGGTGGCGACGCGTCGGCTCAGGCAATGAGCATACTTGAGGACGCCCGTGCGGCGCTTGCCACCGGGCCGCTGTGTGATTCCTGTCTCGGCCGACTCTTCGCCGACCGGAGTTTCGGGCTGGCCAACGCCGAACGGGGCCACGCCCTGCGGGTGACGGTTGCGCTCGCAGACGACGACCCCTTCGAGGCGGGCGAGGACTGCTGGGTCTGTGAAAACGAATGCGACCGCTTCGACTGGTGGGCCGAACAGGCCGCGAGCGCCGTCCGCGGCTACGAGTTCGACACCTACCAGGTCGGGACGAAGGTGCCGCCACTACTCGAAGAGAACGACGAACTGCTCCGGGAAGACATCGGGCTAGACCCCGACGCCGGCGAAGCGCTGAAGACCGAACTCAACCGCGAGGTCGGAAAACGGATCGGCGACCTGACCGGTGCGGAGGTCGAGTTCGGCCGTCCGGCGGTCCAGCTTACGCTCGACCTCGCAACGGACGAGGTAGAAACGCACGTCAACTCGGCGTTCATCTACGGCCGCTACCGCAAGCTCGAACGCGATATTCCCCAGACGAAGTGGCCCTGCAACGACTGCAACGGGACCGGACTGTGGCAGGGCGAGCCCTGCGACGGCTGTGGCGGCAGCGGCTACCGCTACGACGAGAGCGTCGAGCAACTGTCCGCGCCCGTCGTCCGCGAGGCGATGGACGGCGAGGAGGCCGTGTTCCACGGCGCCGGCCGCGAGGACGTCGACGCCCGGATGCTCGATTCGGGCCGCCCGTTCGTCATCGAGGTGATGGAACCCCGCAAGCGCGACGTGGACGCCGACGAACTCGAAGCCGACATCAACGCCTTCGCCGATGGGAAGGTCGAGGTGACGGACCTCCACCCGGCGACCCACGAGATGGTCGAGCGCGTCAAGGAACTGGACGCATCGAAGACCTACCGCATGGACGTGGAGTTCGGGGAGCCGGTTGAGGCCGACGCCCTGCAGGACGCGCTGGCGGAACTGGACGGGACGACTATCCAGCAGGAGACGCCCCAGCGGGTCACCCACCGCCGGGCCGACATCACCCGGACGCGGACGGTGTACGACGCCGAGGGCGAACTGACCGACGACCGTCACGCCGAACTCCGCATCCACGGCGAGGGCGGCCTGTACGTGAAGGAACTCGTCTCCAGCGACGAGGGGCGCACGGAGCCGAGCCTGGCCGGCCTGCTTGAGACCAACGCCGTGGTGACGGCGCTCGACGTAATCGACGTGCAGGGCGAGGACGAACCGTTCGCGAAAGACGAGTTCCTCAGAGAGTAACGCGCTGGGCCGCCGTCCAACCGGAACCTGTTTTTACACCGGCGTCGACGTGCCAGCCATGCGATTCGGCGTCGACGAGGCCGGGAAAGGACCGGTTCTTGGGTCGATGTTCGCCGCCGCTGTCCGGGCCGACCCGGCGGCTCTACCCGATGGTGTCGGCGACTCGAAGGACATCAGGCCGGAGCGCCGCGAGCGACTGGCCGGCGACATCCGCGAGTCGGCCGACGCTGTCGGTATCGCCGAGATTCCGGTCGGACGGATCGACGCTGACGGGACGGACATGAACACGCTGACCGTCGACGGGCAGGCAGAGGCGCTATCGGCAGTAGCCCGAGACGGTCTATCGGGCACAGTCGACGCCGGCGACACCGACGCGGCGCGGTTCGGTCGTCGGGTCGCGGACGCGGTCGACACCGACGTGGCTGTAACCGCGGAACATGGAGCCGACGAGACGGACTCGCTAGTCGGTGCGGCCTCAATTATTGCGAAGGTCGCCCGCGACACACACGTCGCGGACCTAGCCGAGGAGTACGGCGATGTGGGGTCGGGCTACCCCAGCGACCCGACGACGCGGGCGTTCCTGGCGGACTACGTCGACCGCCACAGCGAGCTACCGGCGTGTGCTCGCCGCTCGTGGTCGACGTGTGACGACGTGCTGGCGGCGGCAGAACAGGCGTCGCTGGGCGACTTTTGAACGGGAACAGTTCGACAGCGAACGTGGGGTGTGTCAGTCAGAAAGCAAGAGCCGCTCAGTCCTCGTCCAGCACGAGGTTTCGCAGGATATCACCGTAGGCCGGGCGCGTCACGAGTACGCCGATGAGGACGCCCACGATGGTGATAATGGCGAACCCGGAAAGGTCCCCGAGTGGTAGGACCATCAGCGGACTCATCGCCATGATGGTCGTCGCCGCGGCCGCGCCGATGACCCAGAACGCCTTGCGGAAGCGGCTCTGGAACACGCGTCCCGTCTCGACCTCTCCCTGCTGGAGAATCTCGTCAGCGATGATAATGAGGTCGTCCACCCCCGTGCCGATAACCGCAATGAACCCGGCCAGATGCGAGAGGTTCAGCGGATACTGGACGAAGGCGACGAACCCGAGGAGGATGAACACCTCCGACAGCGCCGTGACGACCATCGGGACGACGACCTCAACCCGTTTGTATCGCACGTAGACCACGAGACTGACTGCGAGGACAGCCAGCAATCCGGTCAACAGCGAATTCTGCTTGAACCGCTCTGCAAGCGCCGGGTCGAGCGACGAGCCGGAGTCTTCAGAGAGGTCGAGCGGCGCCGGAAGCTGTCCAGCACGAAGGTTCAGCTCGATTTTATTGGCCGTCTCAGCGGGGTTTTCCGAGCTTCCAGTTTGCATCACGTACACAGGGTCGTTGGCGAACTCGCCACTGGCGAAGCTCTCGCCGAGGCCCGGCGTCACACCCCGGGCTGTGACAACCTCACCGTTTAACGTATGGACCAGACAGCCAGGTTCGTCGTTTGCGAGTGCTGGGTCTGCCGACCCACCGGCAGTCGTTTGCTGAATATCCGAATGGTTGTAGTTTCCACACGGAGCCCCGTCGCCGAACCCGGCATCGACCATTCGTTGTGAGAACTCGTCGGCGGCATCCGGGCTGACTGTGATGTACACAGCCCAACCGACGCCTTCCCTGTCCGCAGCCGAGATATCACTCATCTGAGACCGCTTGAGCACTTCTTCGCGGACGAAGGTCCCGTTTTCACCGCCGGGATACACGGCGTATATTTTGACGGTCCCGCGCTCGTTCAGCAGGTCGACGAGCTCTTCTCGGTCCCGGTCTGGGGCAGTAATACTGACGAAGTGTTGGCCACCGGGAACGTTGACGATCTGGACTGACGCACCGCTGAGCGCTGATGTCCGGAGTTTCTCGTCAACAGCTTCGACCATCTGTTGACGCGTCTCCTGGGTCACGCCGTCACGTACGGTAGTCGGCTGATACCCGTTGTTCTCGAGTGCCGTTCGGAGTTCTTGATGCGTGACGTTCTTTGTAACGACCTCCACAGCCCCTGTGCTTCGCTCGGAGGTGATAGGTCGGACTCGGACGTCTACCGTGTCGAGGTCAAGTTCGTCGGCCACTGTTTGCTCAAGCTGTGTCGAATCCGCCTGTGTCACGTTGACGTTCTCGGCAGTGATGCCGACGATAGGGGCGCGAAGTCGGGTTCCGCCACTGAGCTGAATACCGTAGTTGAGGTTTGTCAACTGTTCGGCTTCGCCCGCTTCTGGGGCAGATTCGTCGGTCGGTCCATCGGCACTCGTTCCCGGCGGGACACCGGGAACGAATAGCGCGATAGCACTGGTCAGGAGAAGCACGACCAGTAGAGCGACTCGCCAATTTTCTCGAAGAGTACTCATCGGTTTACCCCCTCATATTTGTACCAGCGAAGCAGCGTAACGTTGAGTAAATACGTATTCATTAGGTCTGCCGTCAGTCCGAGAACCAGTATCAGACCGATATCGGCCATCAGGCCAATCCCGAATAGTGTCGCTGTGACCGCCATCACGGTCATCGCTGCAATAGACGTTAATGTCATCGTCACACCGGTTCGCATCGCACGGTACGTCGATTCGTAAAACCCGCCTGAACGTCTGAGAACATGGTTATTCAACAGAATATCCGAGTCGACAGAGTACCCGATCAGCATGAGGAACGCTGCGACGATTCCCAGTGAAAGCTTGATTCCAAGGAGGTTCATTATCGCGAGCGGAATCATGATGTCGGAAAACGCCGAAATAACAATGGCGATACTCGGGACGAATGTACGGAAGAAGGCGAAGGCGAGCAGGCTCATCCCGAGGAACGCAACTCCGACACCGATGACTGCGAGACGCTGGTTTTGCCCGCCAAACAGCGGCGATGTCGTTCCGCTCCCCAACAGCGTCAGTTCCTCTGCCGACTGGGCAGCGGACCGAACCGAAGACACGTTGGCCGAATTATCGAACGTGACGACATATTGATTCTCGTAGGTGGATTCCGAAGTCGTCGTGATACCCTGCACCGAAACAACCGGCTCATCGAATGTGGCTTTGATGTCTTCGTTTGTGAGCGTCGCGTTTGTCCCTATCGTTAATTCCGTCCCGCCAGTAAAGTCGATGCCCCGGTCGACTGGTGCCCCGGTGACAGCCCACCAGCCACCGATGACCGCGAGCGAGAGCGCAAGCACCACCAGCGGAACCGCCACCAGCTGGCGGTTCGAATACTGGGTGTAATCGACTTCCGGGACCTCGAACTCGAACATGACGGAACGGTGTGAGACGGGGGCGAATAAGCCTTCTCAATCACTGCCGCTGACATCCGCCGTGCCGTACATCTATGGCAGTTTATCACGTATATCCGACTATGCCCGAGAGCGCAACCAGGGTCGAACTCTCCTATCCGGCGGACCTCAGCGGCTGGGGTCGCGACAAAATAGACGGGTCGCCGTTCCGCGCGTACCTCCGGAAGACACACAACACCGCCACACCGGGCGACGTGTGGACAGAGTTTGTCGGCGTTGGCTGCTGTGGCGACACGCTAGATTTCCCGCTCCGGGTCGAATCCGTCGACGGCGGCTCCGCGGTGACCGAAGACACCGCGTTCGTCTACACCGAGCGCGAGGCCTGCGGAATCGCCGGCGGCTGGCAGGTCCAGAGCGCCGCCGGACCGACCGAATAGGAAACTGGAGCGGACGAGAGAACGCGTCAGTCCGGCAGGTAACGCACGCTGACGACGCCCTCTGCCGTCCGAACCTCGACGCGGTCGACGCCGAGCCTGGCCGCCCGCGAGAGGGTGGCCTCGTCGTCGACGACATCCGCCGCCGCCTCGTCCGTCTCGTCGTCCGGAACCGTCAGGACGTGAACCTCGCCCTCGCCGGCGCGTTCGACCGTCGTTAGCTCGCCGGGGGCCTGTTCGGCCGCGATTTCGGTCGTCTGCGCCGTCGGCGCGAGGTCGACCGTCTCGACGGGAATGCGTCGCCGCTCGGCGACTTCAGTGACGGTGTACGTGACCTCCATCGGCGGCTCCGGCTCGACTGTCCCCTCCACGACCTCGCCGGCCTCGACGCCGGGGTTGTCCGACAGTGTCAGCACTTGCGAGTCCGCGACGTTCCGAAGCGTCGCCGACGCGTCATCAGCATTCGTGACCAGAAATGTCCCTTCAGTGGCTGTCATAGAGATACGTTCGGCACGGGCGTTCTTGCCCGTTTCGACCCGGGGACGGTGTGTCGTATCACTTCGGAGGAGTGGGTGCTGTGGGCCGGCAGCGCTACTTCAGCAGCCGGTGGGTCAGATAGATCACCAGCGTCGCGAGCAGCGGCGGGGCCAGGCCCGCAAGCGGGGGCAGCGAGTAGAAGAACCCGACGACGGCGCTCTGTGTCGGCTCGCGAAGTTCCGCCGGCGCTGAGGTCAACAGCGCGAGGTATATCGACCCGATGAACAGGAACGCCGAGAGCGCGAGGGCGCGGTCGTAGGCGACCGAGGACGCGGTCCGTCGGTGGCGGCGCGCGACGGAGAGCACTGGGGCCAGCAGCGGCGCGACCAGCAACAGTCCGATGAACAGGAAGAAGCTCCGCGAAAAGGTGAACGTGCCGCCGCGGACGCTCCCGGTTTCGGCGAGTTGCGTTATCAGTCCGAACGAGAACACGAGCGTAATCGCCACAGACAGCAACAGCGCAACCGGGACGTAGGCTTTGAACAGCAGCGAGTCGCTGGCCCGGAACGCGTAGGGGAACGCACCCGGCAGGCCGTTGTACGGTTCGGGCCGGTCGTCGTCGGCGTCGGCTGTGACGGACTGCTCTGCCGTCGCGTCTGTCATGCCGATGGGTTAGGCGAGCGCGTGGTTAAGCGCGGTGTTGTCCGACCGGCGGTGAGAGCGGACCCGCGTCCGCTACCCACCGCCTCCTTCGGGAGTTGTTTGTACCCGCCCGTCGACACCCCGAGTATGCACGTCGATATCGGAGCCGCGCTTGCCAGTGCCGCCGACCCGGGCGTCGAGCGGGCGACACTTGACGACCTGGACGAGCGGGTGGCCGCGGCCCACGAGCGAATCAAGCAGGGACGGGAGGAGGGCGAGTTCGGCTACGCGTCGCTGAACCTCCCCGAAGCAACCGACGCCGAGACCATCCGCGACGCCGTCGCGCCAGTCGCCGACGCCGAGTCAGTCATCACCGTCGGGATCGGTGGCTCCGCGCTGGGGGCGAAAACCATCACGGAGGCACTGGCAGAGGACCCGGGCAGTCACGTCGTGCTGGACAACGTCGACCCGGAGCACGTCCGGCGGACGCTCGACGGCCTCTCCCTCGCCGACACAGCCATCAACGTCGTCTCGCGTTCTGGGACGACGGCGGAGACGCTGGCGAACTTCCTCGTCGTCCGCGAGGCCTACGAGGACCGGGGCGTCGACTGGACCGAGCGCATCGTCGTGACCACGGGCGAGTCCGGCCCGCTCCGGGCGCTCGCTGACCAGCACGACCTGCCGACGCTGCCGGTCCCCGAGGGCGTCCCCGGCCGCTTCAGCGCGCTCTCGGCGGTCGGGCTCGTCCCGCCAGCCATCCTCGGCATCGACATCGAGGGGCTGCTTGCCGGCGGTCAGCAGGCGGCTGACGACCTCGCGCCGTCGCTGTATGACTCGCCGGCCTACGCCTACGGCGCGATGGCCTACGCACTCGAAGAGGAGGGCACGAAAGTCAACGCATTCATGCCCTACGCGAGCGGCTGGAGTCCTTCGGCGAGTGGTTCGCACAGCTCTGGGCCGAGAGCCTGGGCAAGGACGGGCGGGGCCAGACGCCGGCGCGGGCGCTGGGCGCGACCGACCAGCACTCCCAGCTCCAGCTGTACCGCGCCGGCCACCGCGACAAGGTCGTCACGTTCGTCCGACCGCGCGAGCGCGCCGACGTGGCGATTCCCGACCCGGACCACGATGACCTCTCGTATCTCGCCGGAACCGACCTCGGCGGCCTCATCGACGCCGAGTACGAAGCGACGGTGGCGAGCCTGCCGGCGGCTGACCGGCCGGCGCTGGAAGTAGAGATCGACCGACTCGACGCAGAGAGCGTCGGCGAACTGCTGTACGCGATGGAGGCGGCCTGCGTCCTCGTCGGCGAACTCGCGGACGTGGAGACATTCACCCAGCCGGCCGTCGAGTGGGGCAAAAACGCCACGCGGGCGCTCATCCGCGGCGAAACGACGGACGAGACGGCGGTTATCGACGAGCGCGAGCGGCTGCGGATCGGCGAAACGGAGTCCCTTTAGGCCGGCGCAACGGACTGCCGATAATGGACGACACTGCCGCGAACTGGGGTGTTCTCGCCGCTGGCCTCGGTCTCGTCGTACTCGTCGCCACGGAAACCGGCGTCGTTAGCTGGATGACACCGGCGACGACGGTCGGCCCGGTCACCGCCCGACAGATAGCCGTCGCCGGCTTCGTCGTCGCGGCGCTCGCCTTCTCACTCGTCCGTCACGGCGCACTCGACCGCCGACAGGCGGGCCTGGGCGCGACGGGCGCAAGCGTCGTCGCAACGCTCGCGACGCTCGTCGCCTTCTTCGGACCGGAGTTCCGTACCGGCGTCGAAGCGACCGTCGGAATCGCCGTGTATCTCACGGTGCTGGCCGGCTGCGTGACGATTGCGCTGGGTTGGGCGCTGGCGTCCGACGTGCCGAACGACCGGCTGTACACGGTCGCCAGAGCGCTCTCGGTCGCGACAGGAATCGGGCTGGCCGGCTTCCTCGTGGGCACGCTGTTCGCCCAGTTCGTCGTGCTCGGAGCCGCGGCCGCAGGGCTTGTCAGCGCCGCGGCGCTCGACGGCGGAACCGTCACCGGCCCAGTGTACATCACGCTCACTATCGGTATCGGCGTCGGTTTCGTTGGTTTCGGGGCGGCCGTCGCCAACCGGCTAGACCGGACCTGGGCTGATCTCGATTTGCGGCGACCCAGTCTCCGCGACGTTGGCTACGGCGTCGGCGGCGTCGTCGTCCTCATGGTCGCGCTGTTTGGCTTCAGTTACCTCATTCAGGCGCTCGGACTCGAAGCGGCTCGGAGCAGCGTCGAAGAGCTAGCCAACAGAGACCCGTCGTTCCTGCTTGTGATGGTGCCGCTGGCGTTTCTCACTATCGCGCCGAGCGAGGAGTTCATCTACCGAAACATCATCCAGAAGTACCTCTACGACGATTTCAGTGATCTGCAGGCGATTATACTCACGAGCGCCGTCTTCGGCGTCGTCCACTTCGGACAGTACGCCGCTGGCACGCCGACACAGACCGCCCTCTCGCTGTTACTGGTGTTCGTCCTGTCGACGCTGCTGGGCCTCAGCTATCTCAAGACCGAGAACCTGCTCGTCCCGATCTTCATCCACGGGGCGTTCAACGCCATCCAGTTTCTCACATTGTACATCGAGATTACAGGAAATCCGGCAGTTTGAGCCGTCTGACTGCTGTCTGACGGGTATTTATGCGAACTACCGTTGTAGGCGATGGCATGGCTCGGCGGTTCACCATCGTCTGTGATGACGACCAAGCGCGGATCATCGAAACGCTTGCGCGGCGCTACGGCATCACAGAGGAGGAAGTGCTTTCACAGTTGGTCGAGCTCGGACTCGAAGCCCGGGACGAACAGACCGTCTAAGCCGGGTTCTTCCGCGATAGTGAGCTGCCACAGATGGGACAGCGGTCGCGGTTCTCGTCGAACTCACGGCCGCAGCCGGCACACTGGAACAGCCAGTCCCGCTGTTCGGTGATACCGTCGCGGGCGATTACCTCGACGCTCACGTCGAGTTTCTCCGCGACGTTCTGCATCGCGTAGTCGTCTGTGACGAGTCGACTGTCGAGTTCGAACGCGGCCGCGATCAGCCGGATGTCGGTTTCCGAGAGTTCCGCGAGGTCACCGGTTTCGCTGGCAGCGCGCTCGATGCGCTCGACGGTGTTGTCCTCGGGAATGTGGAGGTGCATGCCCGAGCCTTCGAGGGCGTCGAAGCGATAGGCGGCCTCGTCTTCCAGTTCCTCTCTGACGAGCGGAATCGTTGCGATCTGCTCGTCGGTGTGATACTCGTTGATAAATGCCGAGGAGTCAAGAACGTACATCTAGCGTTTGACGATCATGTGGTCTTTCACCGCCTTGACCCGCTCAACCGGGACAAGCAGGCGGCCCTGGTCACTGTACTCGAAGTTCGTGTTGCGGAGCGACTCCGCAGGGTCGATAACGAGGTTGTGCAGCGCGCCCGACGAAAAGTCCATCGTGATGTTGTAGAGACTGCCGATCTCCGCGCCGTCAGTCCCCATCACGTCTTTCCCCGACAGGTTTTCTGCGAGTATTGCAGCCATACCCCCTTGTTCCGAACGAGGTTACATAAACGCCACGGGGATGTCCGACAGGTGAGCGGCGATGGGGACGGATGGATACCAGTCTCGGCGGTCACGGTGCCGTCCTCGACCGTCCCACGCCCCGGGGCATCTACAGCGAGCCACAACCCTATGCGAGAGGCGGCCGATGGGGACGTATGGACAGTAACAGGCGGCAGTTTCTCGGGGGCCTCGCGGCCGCCGTCATCGGTACCGTGGCAGGCTGTAGTGGCGACGGAACACCGTCACCGACAGCCACCGCCACAGAAGTGCCGACTCGAACCGCGACGGCAACTGAAACGGCGACACCGACTCCGACTGAGTCGCCGACACCGACTGCTACGGCCGCCCCGACCGAGACAGCGACGCCCACGCCGACCGGAACGCCGGTGGACGCCGAACAGGAGGTCGCCGTCGCGCCGGGAAGCTTCAGTTTCGATCCGGAAACCTTCGAGGTCCCGGCCGGTAGCACCGTCCTGTGGGTCTGGAAGGCCGGCGGCCACAACGTCAAACCGACCGCGACGCCGGAAGACAGCGACTGGTCGGGGACGCCCGGCGACGATGGGACGACGTACAGTTCGGGCTACGAGTACGCCTATCGGTTCGAGGTCCCCGGCGAGTACGAGTACCACTGCGTCCCCCACCAGAGCGTCGGCATGACGGGGTCGTTCACTGTAACCGAGTGACGCCCGCTTAGCCCTACGTTCGGTCGCGCGCGTCTGATGACGACGAACTTAACTGCCACCGACGACTCGGTTCTGACAACTTCTGGAGCCATCTATGTCTGACACGGACCCCACCACAGCCACCGACGACACCCTGCGGACGCCCATCGTCGCCGTTTTGGGCCACGTCGACCACGGGAAGACGAGCCTGCTCGACAAGATCCGCGGTTCGGCCGTCACCGCCGGCGAATCGGGCGCGATTACGCAGCACATCGGCGCGACAGCCGTCCCGCTGGACGTGATTTCCGAAATCGCCGGTGACCTGGTCGACCCGACTGACTTCGACCTGCCCGGCCTGCTGTTCATCGACACACCGGGCCACCACTCCTTCTCGACGCTTCGCTCCCGGGGCGGCGCGCTCGCCGACATTGCCATCCTCGTCGTCGACGTCAACGACGGCTTCCAGCCACAGACGCTGGAGGCCATCGACATCCTCAAGCGAACCCAGACGCCGTTTATCGTCGCCGCGAACAAGATTGACACCGTCCCCGGCTGGAACCCCAACGAGGGACAGCCGGTCCAGCAGACGATGGACGCCCAGTCCGACCGCGTCCAGTCCGACCTCAACGAGAAGCTGTACGAGATCATCGGCGAACTCTCGGACAACGGCTTCTCGGCGGACATGTACTGGCGCGTCCAGAACTTCCAGGCTAACATCGGCGTCGTGCCGGTCTCGGCCGAAACCAGCGAGGGCATCCCCGACCTGCTGACGGTGATGATGGGGCTGTCCCAGCGGTACATGAAAGAGGAGATGGAGATCGACACCAGCGGTCCCGGTGTCGGGACCGTCCTCGAAGTGAAAGACACCCAGGGCTTCGGGACGACGCTCGACGCCATCATCTACGACGGGACCATCCGCAACGACGACACCATCGTGGTCGGCGGCCTTCAAGGGCCAATTGTCACTGACGTCCGCGCGCTGCTCCGGCCACGCCCGCTCGAAGAGATCCGGACCGAACAGGAGTTCGAACAGGTCGAGCAGGTCGCCGCCGCCGACGGCGTCAAGATCGCCGCGCCGGACCTCGGCGATGCGATGGCCGGTGCGCCGATCCGCGTCATCCGCGACCGCGACCGCAGCGAGGTCATCGCCGAGGTGGAGGAGGAACTCGCCGAGATCGAGGTGACGACCCAAGAAGAAGGGGTCGTCATCAAGGCCGACACGCTGGGCTCGCTGGAGGCGCTTTCAAGCACCCTCGAAGAGGAAGAGATCCCCGTCATGCGCGCCGAGGTCGGCGCGGTCGCACCGCGGGACGTGCGAGTCGCCGAAACGGCCGGCGAGCCGACCAATCAGGCGATTCTGGCGTTCAGCGTCGAGGTGCTCGACGACGCTCGGGACCTCGCCGAACAGGAGGACGTGGAGCTGTTCGAGGACGACGTCATCTACCAGCTCGTCGAGTCCTACGACGACCACGTCACCGCCATCGAGGAGGCCCAGCAGGAGCAGATTCTGGAGAACATCACCCGCCCGGCGAAGTTCCGGATTCTGCAGGACCACACCTTCCGCCAGTCCGACCCCGCCGTCGTCGGCGTCGAAATCCTCTCAGGTGAACTCCGTCGGAACGTCAACGTCGTCAGGTGGGAGAACGGCGAGGCAAACCGCGTCGGGACCCTCAAAACGATTCAGGACGAGGGCGAAGACGTCGACTCGGCCCGCGCCGGCGAGCGCATGGCCGTCTCGATTCAGGGGCCGACCGTCGGCCGCCAGGTCGAGGAAGGCGACGACCTCTGGGTGGAGATACCGGAGAAACACGCGAAGATTCTCGAACAGGAACTCAAGGAAGACATCTCCGTCGACGAACGCGAGGCGCTGTCGATGTATCTGGAGAAACACCGGAATCGCGACCCCTTCTGGGGCAAATAGGCGGTACTCGGTGCGCTGTTTGCGCGAGTAATAATATTTAATTAGGAGGCGTGTCTCCATACAGACACGAATGCCTGGGTCCCTGTCGATGCCTGACCTCGTGCTTGCCAGCATCGCCCTCTCGATGCTACTGGCGTCGCTCGGTGCCGTCGTCACCTCGCTTAGTTTCGTCACGGCGCTGAGTGCCGGCAGCCTCCCGGCGACCGGCTCCATCGGCTACGCACTGTTTTATGACCCGCCGGTCACCAGCGGCGGTCACGACTGATAGCAACGACTACGCGTCACCACGGCTGTTCTGCAGAAAACTGAGAGCAGCGACTGTTACTGCGCTGTCGGCGACGTGTCGTCGCCCATCACTTGCTTGACCTGCAGAGCGGCGGAGGCGGCGATGCCCTGCGCGAGGTCGTCGCGCTCGGCATCGGAGATGCTCGCGCTTTCCGGGTCTTCCGGCGTGTAGTCAGCGCTGACGACCGATCCGACGGGCGGCTGGACCGCGATTGTGGCCCGCGGTCCAGTCGTGCTGTTGCTGATTTCCGAACCGACGACGAACTCGCCGGGCAGGAGTTCGCGGGTCCGGGCGGCGACGCTCGAGAGGTCCCGACGGAGCTCCTCACGCTGTTCCGCGGTCAGCGTCACTTCTTCCGTCTCCCCACCAAACGACGTATTACCGTACATGAACGTTCTCTGTCTCTATGGGGGGGAGGACTAAAAACCCAGGGTCGAACACAGTTCTGACCGGAACCGTCGGTGCAACGCCGCTTACACGACGGGGTGGCTCTCGCCGTAGGTGGCGAGCACGACGGCGCTGGCGTATTGGGCATCGTCAGTCGCCGACTCGACGTACACGTTCTCCTCGACGAACTCCCAATCCCGGAGGTCCCGGCCGGCGGCCAGTCCTTCGCGGATTTCCATCCGGACCGCGTCCTCGCTGGTGCCGTCGACCTCGTAGAAGATGCCCGGCCCGTCCTCGCTGCGGGCCCAGCCGATACCAGCGGCCACGCTCTCACCGGGCTCGGCTGTCGCCGAGGACTGGACGACCTCTAGCGCTTCGCCGGGCGGCCCCAGATCCGGTGCCGTCCCTGTCACCTCGATAGCCGGCTCGGTAGGAATGACCGACGAGAGCGAGATGAGGTTGTAGTTGTGGACGCCCGCCTCGGCGAGTGCCGCGTCGTACGCGGCCAGTGCGGTCGGGCCGGTCGCAGTCCCCCACACGACCCGGATGGTACTCATAGGCGATTCTCGACGGTCCGCGGGGTAAGGGGTTTCGCTTCGTTATGCCGGAACGAGTCTGTAGCACATTCCCGGTCGGTTCGGGTCGCCCTCGGCCGCACGCTCCGCGTAGTAGATGGCGTCGGCGGTCACCAGCGGAGCACTCGTCACATGGCCGCGGTTGTCGGTGGTCCAGGCCACTGCACCGGTGTCCCGCTCCAGCGCGTACAGTCGCCCGTCGTAGGACCCGACGAGGACGTGGTCTCGGGTGGCGACAACGCTCCCGATAATCCACCCGCCAGTGTCGTAGCGCCACTGCTCCTCGCCGCTTTCGAGGTCGAGCGCGTACACCCGGTCGTCGTGGCTGCCGACGTAGACGGTGCCGTCGTGGACCGCCGGCGCACACATCACGTCGGCGTCGGCCTCGAAGGTCCACTGCTCCGAGCCGTCGGTCACGTCGACGGCGGTGACCGTCTCGGCCCACGACGGCACGATGGCTGTCCCGTCAGCGACGGCGAGAGGGGCTTTCACGTCGCCGCCGGTGTCGTACCGCCACACCTGTTCCAAGCCCGGGAACGACCACGCGTAGCAGTAGCCATCGTTGGAGCCAAACAGCAGGCGGCCGTGCTCGCGGTCCAGCGCTACTGTCGAGTGCGGATGGTCGGTCGGTCGACTGTCGCGCCACTGCACGTCGCCGGTGGCGGCGTTGACAGCGACGACGCTCCCGCTCGGTGCGGCGTGTTCGACGGCGACGTACAGCGACCCGTTGTAGTAGGTCGGACTTGCGCCGATGGCATCACCGAGTTCCGTCCGCCAGCGCCGCTTTCCGGTTTCGAGGTCCAGCGCCGACAGCGCGCCGTCGTAGGCCCCGATGTAGACGGTGTCGTTGGCGATGGCCGGCGTGCCGTGGCTCCCGCGCGTCGCCTGCGTGATGGTCGTCGCCCACTGGACCTCGCCATCAGGTGCGATGGCCCGCACGCGGCCGGTATCGTCGGCCAGAATCAGGTCGCCAGTCGGTGCCAGCGCGGGACTCCCCTTTGCCGCGGTGTGGTCCCCGCGGTTGGCCGGGAGTTCCCAGGCCCGCTCGACAGCGTCCGGAACCGATACGTCCTGATACCCCTGGTTCAGGAGCCCCTGCCGGAACTGCGTGGCAGCGTGTTCGTCAAGCGCCGTCGACGCGAGCGGATTGAACTGTGACTGACACCCCGCGACCGACCCGACCGTCGTTGCCGCGAGCGTCCCCAAAAACGCCCGCCGCGTCCGTCCGCGCTCTGTCACGGGCGCTGATACCGGGCGGGGTGGCTTAAATCGCGTGGGGCCACACGGACCACAGGCGACCTTCGGGCGTCTCGATACCGAACCGAATGACGGAAGTCCGATTCAGTCGGTTACCGGGCCTGCACGATTCGGTGAACGGACCGTTCAAAACATGCTATAATTCAGATTTGTGAGCGAAATCAATCACGCAAAAGTATATAATTTTATATATAAATAATTGTAGAATGTAGCGCTTGATATCACAGAGACGGTTTTAGACTACTAGATCTGATTTTAGGCGCTTATTCTATTATTTATGATATAGGTATTCATTCTTAATTACCCCCATGATTTATAATCTACGGCTGTCTGGTGAGCGATTGCATGCAGAAGAATTCAAAGCGCACTCGTCGAACGTTCATCAAAAGCGCCGGTGTCATCGGGACAGCAGCACTCGCTGGCTGCAGTGGCGGCTCCGATTCGAGCACGGAGGACGGCTCCGATGGCGAAAGCTCCGACGGTGCCACGACCGGCACCGGTTCGGAGACGATGGCAGACGAAATCGTGTTCTACAACGCCGGGTCACTGGAGTTCGACCCGGGGACGGAGGACAACATCAATCGGTTCGAAGAGGAGACCGGCATCTCCGTGGAAGTCAACGAGGTCCCGTGGAGTAACCTCAAGACCAGCCTGACGACGATCTGGCGGAACCAGGACAGTACCGTCGACGCCTTCAACGGGCCGACCTGGTGGCTGGCCGACTTCGTCAGCTCCGACTGGCTCGAGCCGATCGGCCTCGGGAACGACCACATGAGCAAGTTCCCCGACTCGCTGAACGACCTCGTCCAGTTCGACGGTCAGACGTACATGGCACCCGAGTTCGGAAAGTGGGGCAGCTACCTTTACGACCAGCAGTACCTGAACGACCAGGGCTTCGATGCGCCGCCGGACACCTGGGATGAGGTTCTGAGTCAGGGCGAACAGCTATCACAGGGCGACAAATCCGGGTTCGCGTTCACCTGGGCCGGCAAGTCCGTATTCAGTTTCAAGCAGTTCCTCTACCAGGCCGGCGGCCAGCTGTTCAACGACAGCTACGAGCCGGTGTTCGTCGAGGAAGGCAAAGAGGTACTGGAGTTCTTTAATGAACTCCGCGAGCGCGGTATCATGCCGGATGGGATGTCCAGCCTCGGCGAGGGTGGCATCGGTGACAACTTCATTGCCGGCCAGTACGCGACCGTCGAATCCTGGACGCCGCTCGGGGCCCGCGCCATCGATGAATGGGACGAAGGCCGAATCGGCAGCGCCAAGCCGCCGAAAGGGCCGGAGAGTCGAGCAACCTTCCAAGACACGAACGGTATCAGCGTCTCCGCGTTCTCCGAACGGAAGGACGCAGCCAAGGAGTTCGCCCGCTTCATGACGACGCGGGAGTCCTGCAAGAACAACATGCTCGTCGAGGGCAACCCCTGTGTCGTCCCCGACGTGTACGACGACGAGGAGATCCAAAACGAGTATCCGTCCTGGCTGCTCGAAGACATGCGGTTCAACCTCGAGAACGCGAAAAGCGAGACGTACATGGCCCAGCCGCAGGTCGACGACTACCTGAACGAACAGCTCACGCCGGCGCTGCTCGGTAACAAAGACCCCGAGGCAGCCCTCAACGACGCCTACAGCAACATCGAGCGTCTCTACCAGGACATCGGCCTTCTCTGATCGGCACAGTCCAAGGTTTATATATTATGTCAATCGAAAAGAGCCCACTGCGTCGCAAACTCGACAAGCTGTTCGTCCCGTTAACCGTTGGGCCGACGCTGCTGTGGATCGCCGCAATAATCGTTTATCCGACCGCAAAGCTGTTTCTCAGCAGCGTTCAGTTCCGCAACCCGATAACGAACGAGATGGAGTTCGTCGGCCTGCGGAACTTCCAGCGGTTGATCTTCGCACGAGAAGGGGGCAATGCCGCGCTCGGCATATTCAGTCCCAGTTTCGTTTCGATTACCACGAATACAGTCATCTACGTCGGCTTCAGCGTCTCCATCTCGTTCCTGCTGGGGCTGGGCATCGCACTGTTGCTCGATAAGGACCTGAAAGGACGGGGCTGGTTCCGGACGGCGGTCATCGTCCCGTGGATTCTCCCGTACGTGATGAGCGGGCTGATGTGGCGCTGGATGTTCCAGTCCGACTTCGGCGCGATCAACGGTGCACTCCAGAGACTCGGGGTCATCTCCGGGAACATCCCGTTCCTCTCGGACGGCGCACTCGCCATGATGGCGCTCATCATCGCCGACGTCTGGGTGTTCACGCCGTTTATCATCATCATTCTGCTCGCGGGTCTGCAGAACGTCCCCGAGCAGCTGTACGACGCCGCCGAAGTCGACGGCGCGAGTCGGTGGTCCCGGTTCTGGAACGTGACGTATCCGTTCCTGAAACCGTCGATCCTGGTCGCACTGACCATCCGTATCATCTTCGACATCCGGGCGCTGGACCTTGTCTGGGTGATGACCCAGGGCGGCCCCGGGAAGTCGACTGAAGTGTGGGCCTCCTGGCTGTACCGGACCGCACAGGTGTTCAACGAACCCGGGACCGGCGCTGCACTCGGAGTCGTCCTGCTGGCCGTGACCTTCGCCATTGTGGCCAGTCTGTACAAGATATTCGGCGAGTCACCCTACGAAGCATGAGCACGAAGAAATCACCACTCAACCGACTGCGTCGGTCGCTGGGACTGGATACACAGAACGAGTGGCCGTCCGTCGCCCGCGAGCGGCTGCTGGCCTACGGACTGCTCGCCGTGTACGTCCTGATCATCTGGTTCCCGATATACTACATCTTTATCACGAGCATCAAGCCATCGAGCGAAGTGCTGTCGCTGCCGATCACGTTCCTCCCGCAGAACCCGACGGCACAGAACTACGTGGATATCTTCACGAACCGACCGTTCGACAACTACACGATCAACAGCATGATCGTCGCGACGACGACGACGCTCATCTGTATCACCCTGGGGACGGTCACCGGCTACAGTTTCTCCCGGTATGACTTCCTGGGGAACAAGTCGCTGCTGCTGTCGATCGTCGGCGCGCGGATGATTCCCCCTATCGCGCTGATCGTCCCGTTCTTCCAGATCATGTCGAACCCGCCGCTCATCGGCGGACTCACCGGGAGCCTGTACGACACGCGGCTCGCGCTCATCCTCACGTACACGTTCTTCAATCTCCCGTTCGCAGTCTGGATCATGAAGAACTACTTCGACGGCATTCCCGAATCGCTGGACGAACAGGCCCAGATCGACGGCTGTTCCCGCTGGGAGGCGTTCGTCAAAATCATTCTGCCGATGGCGAAACCGGGCATCGCGGCCACCGCCATCCTCGCCTTTATCTTCTCGTGGAACGAGTTCGTCTTCGCGCTCGTTCTCACGTCCTCGGAACAGGCCCAGACGCTGCCGATTGCCGTCTCGCTGTTCGTGGCTGATGACTTTGTGGACTGGGCACACCTCGCAGCCGGCGGGATGATCGCCGCCTTACCCGGCATCCTGTTCGGCCTGTTCTTCCAGCAGTACATCGTGAGCGGACTCACACAAGGAGCAGTCAAGGAGTAACTAACTATGGCACACGTAGAACTCACCGACCTCGTAAAGGAATTCGACGACGTTACCGCAGTCGACGGCATCTCGCTGGACATCCCCGACGAAAGTTTCACCGTCCTCGTCGGCCCGTCAGGGTGTGGCAAGACCACGACCCTGCGCCTCATCGCAGGGCTCGAACGGGCGACCGACGGTGAAATCCGAATCGGCGAGGACATCGTTAACGATGCTCGCGCATACGAGCGCGACATCGCGATGGTGTTCCAGAACTACGCGCTGTATCCGCATAAGACGGTTCGGGACAACATGCGGTTCGGGCTAGAGCAACACGACACAGACGAGGATATCATCACCGAGCGGGTCCAGGAGACCGCGGAACTGCTACAGATCGAAGAGCTACTGGATCGCCGACCGTCGGAACTGTCCGGCGGACAGCAACAGCGGGTGGCCCTGGGCCGCGCAATCGTCCGCGACCCGGCGGTGTTCCTGATGGACGAGCCGCTGTCGAACTTGGACGCGAAGCTCCGCGTCCAGATGCGTGCCGAACTGAACAAACTCCACGAGGAACTCTCGACGACGACTGTCTACGTCACCCACGACCAGGTGGAGGCGATGACGCTGGCCGACCAGATCGCGGTCATGGACAGCGGGCAGATACAGCAGGTCGGCGAACCGACCCATGTGTACTCGAACCCGCGAAACATGTTCGTCGCCGGCTTCCTCGGGTCGCCGAGTATGAACTTCCTCGAAGGCACGCTCGAAGAGTCATCCGCCGGCAAGTTCGAACTGGACCTCGGCGGCGCGATCCACAACGTCCCCGACGAGTTCACCGACGCACTCGAGTCGTATCTCGGTGACCGCGTGACGCTGGGCATCCGTCCGGAGAACATCGCTCTCAATCAGGACGGCGTGCCAGCGAACGTCCATCCGGCGACGGTGG
The DNA here is from genome assembly GCF_009741785.1 of Haloarcula sp. CBA1122. NCBI lineage: Archaea > Methanobacteriati > Methanobacteriota > Halobacteria > Halobacteriales > Haloarculaceae > Haloarcula > Haloarcula sp. CBA1122. The sequence goes on along the minus strand of NZ_WPCB01000014.1, from coordinate 49,321 downwards.
AGGTCGTCGAACCGCAGGGTGAGAAGACCGTGCTCGAACTCGAACTCGACACCGGTCAGAGCATCAAGGCCGCAGTCGACCCCGATACGACGGTCGAGATGGGCGATGCGGTGAACCTCCGGTTCGACAGGGACTCGCTCCAGTATTTCGACCCCGCCACGGGCGAATCACTGACGTACGATGCGAAGATCGAACAGCAGGCGACGATCTGACGATGACAACAGAAATCACCGACAGGATGACACCCGCCGGCCTGCTCGCGTTCGGAATTGCGTTCGGACTGGCAGGCCTTGCAGTGGTCAATTACGCGACCGGCGTGTATGGCGGTGCAATCGTCAGCAGTGTCGGGACGGTCGTCGCGACGCTGTTTGGTGTTTTCAGCGATTAGTACTGGGAGAGAGTTTTTCATGAACGTCTACATACTGCATGATATCCCCCTGAACGCCATCGAGCAACCTCGCGAATCAATAGACTGCTACGCCGGCCCCGAGAACGGGGCCGATTCTATCAAGAGTGATGAGACCAACTAGAATACATCAGTCGGAGGCCACACTCACTCGTAGGGTCCGGGCCCGCTGTAACAGACCATGATACCTGATGAACGGCGGAAGGAGATCGTTCGACAAGTGAACAAGTCGGATCGGGTCACGGTCGAAGAGCTCACCGAAGAGTTCGGCGTCTCCGAGGCGACGATCCGGCGAGACCTCTCGTCACTCGCGGAAGACGGGCTTATCGAACGGTTTCACGGCGGTGCCCTCCCGGCGTCGAAAGAAGATACCAACGGGTCCAGCACGACCGAGAACATCGACAACCCGAGCGGCAAGCGGGCAATCGCCGAGCGGGCCGTCGACGAACTGAGCGAAGGCGACGCCGTCTTCTTCGACACGGGACCGACGGCGCGCGAAGTGGCGAAAGCCATCCCGGAGCAGGTGTCGCTGCTCGCCGCGACGAACTCACCGGAAAGCGCGTTCGAACTCCGCGAGACCTGCGGCGAAGTCAAGGTCGTCGGCGACTCGCTGCGTCAAACCTCGGACGCGCTCGTCGGCCCCAGCGCCGAGTCGTACCTCAGGAAGACGAACTTCGACATCGTGTTTCTCGAAACCGACGCGGTCCAGAGCGACGGCGGCCTCTCTGTCTCGAACGAAGACGAAGCACGCATCAAGACACTGCTCTGTGAAGGCGGCCGACACGTCATCCTAGTGGCTGACGGCAGCAAACTGGACAGCCAGAGCTTCCGCGAGTTCGCGACTGTTGACGACATTGATATGTTCATCACAGACGTGTCGCTGAGCGACGAGATGCGGACGGTGTTCGAGCAGGCAAACGTCACGGTGATCGATAATCTGCTGGCCGTTCCATAAGCCCGCAAGACACTGAAAACATGTTTCTGCGCCGGTGTTACGCGAACGCGACGGGGACGCTGCTGGCGTCGTCGTCGGCTTCGATTTTCTCGTAGGCGTCGTGGAGGTCGGACTGCTGGACCGTCGTCCGGCCGTCGCGGATGGCAAACATCCCGGCCTCTGTCGCCAGCGAGGCCAGTTCCGCGCCGGAGAGGCCGTCGGTCTCGGTGGCAAACGCGCCAAGGTCCACGTCGTCATCGAGGTTCATTTCCTGGGTGTGGATCTCGAGGATGCGCTCGCGGCCCTCGACGTCGGGGTTCGGGACTTCGATGAGGCGGTCGAAGCGGCCGGGGCGGAGGATGGCCCGGTCGAGCATGTCGAAGCGGTTCGTCGCGGCGATGATGCGGATCTCGCCGCGCTCGTCGAAGCCGTCCATCTCCGAGAGCAGTTGCATCATCGTCCGCTGGACCTCGGCGTCGCCGGAGGTCTTCGACTCCGTCCGCTTGGCCGCGATGGCGTCGATCTCGTCGATGAAGATGATAGCCGGTTCGCGCTCGGCGGCGAGCTCGAACAGGTCCCGGACCAGTCGCGCTCCCTCGCCGATGAACTTCCGGACCAGTTCGGAGCCGGCCATCTTGATGAACGTCGCGTCGGTCTCGTTGGCGACGGCCTTCGCCAGCATCGTCTTCCCGGTGCCGGGCGGGCCGTGCAGCAGCACGCCGCTCGGCGGTTCGATACCGACCTCGCGGAACTGGTCGGCGTTGACAAGCGGCTCCTCGACGGCTTCCCGGACCTCGCGGATCTGTTCTTCGAGGCCGCCGATATCCGAGTAGGAGACGTCCGGCGAACCGTCGACCTGCATCGCCTGTGCGCGGGCGTCGGTCTCGGGGTCGAGGATCTGCTTGACGCCGAAGGAGTCGTTGATGGCGACGCGGTCGCCGGCCTCCAGCCCGTCGCGGATGGACGGCGATACTTCGGTCAGGACTTCCTGATTGTTGCCATGCTGTTTGACGACCACGCCGTCATCGGTCAGCTCCTCGGCGGTCGCGATGTACAGCGAGGACGTCTTGAGCGTCTCGTTTTCCCGTTCAAGCTGGTCGACCTCGTCCGTGAGATCGTGCTGCCGGTCACGGGCGGCGTCCAGTTGCTCAGTCAGCTGTTCGTTGACCTGTACTATCTCTTTGAAATGTTCCCGGAGTGCCTCCAGACGCTCGTCAGGCGTCATATCGGGATCAAGTTCCAACCGTGGTCGTTCCGGAAGCGAGGGACTGCGCGACATTTGGATGGTCGGTACTATACGGTTGAGACACAAAGTGCCTTCGGGTCACAGGGGGTGAAACAGTTATCCGTGTCGAGACGGGGCTGTAGCGTTCGGTTAGACCGGTGGCTCGAACAGCCAGACAGGCACCGGATAGCTACTGGCCGCCCTACAGCAGCTCGGCGAACTCGTCGAGGTACTCGCTGTACGTCGAGAGGGCGGACTCGACGGGGTCAGGACTGGCCATGTCGACGCCGGCGTCGCGAAGCAGCTCCAGCGGGTACTGCCGCGACCCGCTCCGGAGGAAGTCGACGTACCGCTGGGCGGCGGGTTCGCCCTCATCGAGGATGCCGTCGACGAGTGCGACGGCCGCCGAAATCCCGGTCGCGTACTGGTAGACGTAGAACGCCCGGTAGAAGTGCGGGATGCGCATCCACTCGCGGGCGATGCGGTCGTCCAGCACCGCCGGCTCGTAGTAGTCGCCTTTCAGGTCCCGATAGAGGTCGTCCAGGCGGTCGGGGGTCAGCGGCTCGCCGGCCTCGGACATCTCGTGGGTGCGGTGCTCGAACTCGGCGAACATCGTCTGGCGGTACAGCGTCGACCGGAACCGCTCGAGGTACTCGTTGAGGATATGTCGGCGCAGGCGTTCGTCCTCGACGGTATCCAGCAGATGGTGGGTCAGCAACGTCTCGTTGACGGTGCTCGCGACCTCGGCGACGAATATCTCGTAGCCGGAGTAGACGTAGGGCTGTTCCTCGCTGGTGTACTCCGAGTGCATCGAGTGGCCGAGTTCGTGGGCCAGCGTGTACATCGACTCCACGTCGTCCTGGTAGTTCATCAGGATGAACGGCTGGGAGTCGTAGGTCCCGCCGGAGTACGCGCCGGACTGCTTGTGCTCGGTCTCGTAGACGTCGACCCACCGCGAGTCCAGCCCGTCGGCGAGCCGGGACTGGTAGTCATCGCCCAGCGGCGCGACGGCCTCGGTGACGTACTCGCAGGCCTGTTCGTACTCGATTTCGGGGGATTCCTCCTGGACGAGCGGGACGTAGAGGTCCCACATCCGGAGTTCGTCGGCCCCGATTGACTGGCGCTTGAGGTCGGCATGGCGATGGAGCGTGTCGAGGTTATCGTGGACGGTGTCGACGAGCGTATCGTACACCTCGACGGGGACGTTCGGGCCGTCCAGTGCTGCCTCGCGAGCGGTGTCGTAGTCCCGGGCGTTGGCCATCTTCACGTCCGTCTTGACGGCGTTCTTGTAGGCCGTGCCGACCGCGTTTCGGACCGTCTCCCACTCGTCGTAGAACGCCCTGTAGACGCGCTGGCGGAACTCCCGGTCGGGGTGTTTCTGCAGCGTCGTGAAGTTGTTGAGCGTGATCGGCTGCTGGTCGCCGTCGGGGTCCTCGACGGTCGGGAACTCCATGTCGGCGTTGGCCAGCATGTTGTACACCTCGCCGGGCGCGCCGGTGACCTCACCGAGTTCCGCAAGGAGATTCTCGACCTCGGCCGAGCGAGTGTGGTCTTTCATCCGGAGCACGTCGTCGAAGTAATGCTCGTAGGGCTCCAGCCCCGGTTCCGCGTCGAGCATCGCCTCGATATCGTCGTAGTCCAACTCCTGCAGTTCCGGGTCGAGGAACGAGGCAGCCGAACTGGCCTCGGATGAGAGGGACTGCGAGCGGGCAGTCAGCGCCTGGTACGTGTCGTCTGTCGTGTCCTCGTCCCGGCGCATCCGGGCGTAGGCGGCGACGTTCGACACCGTCCGCATCAGTTCCTCGTAGGTCTCAAGGGTTTCTAACAGCGTCGCAGCGTCCTCGGTGGCCCGTCCTTCGTAGGCGGACAGGTCCTCGATCAGTTCCTCCGCCTCCTCGTAGGCGGCTTCCCAATCCTCGTCGCTGGCGTAGAGGGAGTCGAGGTCCCACTTGTACGCCTCGTCGATGTCGCTCCGTGCGGGTACCGAACTCATAGCCCGCTCTTGGGACGGGGCCGAAGTAAGCCTTCGTTTCAGCGACGAGGGACTACAGCCCGTCGGTTATGTGGTCGGCGACTCGCGCTGTCGTGCGGGCTTCGGTGCGTCGGTGTTCGAAGACCGCCCGTGCGTCCGCAGCGGCGTCCTCGTCCCGAGAAAAAGTCACATTCGGGTAACGGACGTCGGTCAGCACCAGCGGTTCGGGCGGGGCCGGCGGGACGCCGTCGGGGCCGCTGGCGGACTCCGTCGAGAGGATACGGTCGACCTTCGACAGCTGGGCGGAGCCGTCCGCGACAGCCGCCGCGAGCGAGACGAGCCGACGAACCAGCTGGCGGCAGAACCCGCCGGCCGTGAGCCGAACGACGAGGAACTGGCCGTCTCGCGTCCAGTCGATGTCCACCGTGCGCTCAGTGCCGGTGTCGTCGGACGTGAGATTGTGGAAGTCGTGGCTCCCGGCGAGTGCGTCGACGGCCTCGCCCCACCGCTCGTCGTTGACCGGTTCGCGTCCGAGTCGGTCTGCGTCCGTCGGCGCGTACAGGTAGTAGGTGTAGGTGCGTTCGGTGGCGTCGTGGGTCGCATGGAAGCCCTCGGAGACATCGACACTGGCCCACACACGGATGTCGTCCGGAAGTTCGCCGTTGAATGCCGCCGGTGAGAGCCACGCCGGCGCGTCGAAGGCGACTGTCTGTGCCCGCGCGGACACACCGGCGTCAGTCCGACCAGCGGCCGCGTAGCACTCGGGCAAGCCGTCGCCGCGCTCGCAGACGCCGAGGCGGACGAGCGCCGAGCGCAGTCGCCCCTCGACAGTGTCGACGTCGGGCTGGCGCTGGAACCCGTGATACGGTCGGCCGTCGTAGGCCACGCGATAGGCGCGCATACCGATTTGTCGACTGCGAGCCACTTGTCTCACCCGAATCTCAGTCGCTGGGAAGGATAGACGAACTTAGGCATGCTGAGAACAAAGGTGGGAGTATGTCCAACGCCGCCGCGGCGGATCACGACTTCCCCCGCCCGCCCGAAACGTTCACCGACAACGACGGGCGGACGGTGACAATCGAGGCCTATGACGGCGCCATCGACCCGCTGGTGGAGATGTATGTTGACTTCGGGCCCGACTCCCGGTCACAGGGCGTCCCACCCCGGACGGAAGCGGACATCCGCGACTGGCTGCCGAATCTCGTCGAAGACGGCCTGAACGTCGTCGCTTGGCACGAGGAGCAATCCGTCGGCCACGCCGTCCTCGTCCCCTATCAGGACACCTCGGAACTGGCGATTTTCGTCCATCCGGACTACCAGCACGCCGGGATCGGCTCACAACTCATCCGCGTGCTGCTTGGCTACGGCCAGGAGAACGGCCTCGAACGGGTCTGGCTCTCCGTCTCGAACACCAACCACGTCGCACGAGCGCTGTACGAGTCGGTCGGCTTCGAGACGATCGCCAAAGAGCGCGTGGAAATGGAGATGGAACGGGCGCTCTGACCGGGAAATTCACGAACAGCCGCACACAGCGATAAGTAGCGGCTACGCGAAGGCGGAGTTATGGACCCCCCTCGCATCCAGAGACGCTGACCTGCACGGCGTGTGACACGGCAATCGAGGGCGTGGGCTACCTGCTGGCGACCGAGCGGGACGGCACTTATCACCGGCTGGTCGACGCGGTGATCTGTGGCGCCTATGGCTTCAACGACATCGGAAACGGGCTGTGCGCCCGAACTCGCCGACGTGGTCGACCCGGGACCGGACGATGTACTTCTGTACGTTCGCCTAACTGACAGCGGTATCGAGGTCGTCAGCGCGAAGGAATGAGGCCGCGAGTGCCTTGACTGCACATCCGCCTGTGGCACGGCTCGAATACGATGGCCGGCGACTCACTCGGTTTCGAGGCTGACTTCTCTGTCGGTCTCACCGGCTGTATTCTCTGCCTCGCTGTTCGCTGAGAGGGCTTCGGTTTCCAGCAATCGGTCCAGTCGCCGCTCGAACTCGCTGTCTGTCAGTTCACCACGGGCGTACCGCTCCCGGAGCTGGTCGACCGGATCTACCGTCGGTTCCGAAGCCGTGGTCATCTCGGTTTCATCCGAGTCCGGCTCGGCCGCCGGCGATTCAATCATCGGTAGTTTCGATCCCAGAAGGGCGACGAGCGGGGCCAGAATGAACCAGCCGAGGATGATCGACATCGATGCAATCGGCCCGCCGAAGCCAGCCACGCCTGCAAGCATGGCGATACCCAGCGAGAGTATCGCAATGGTCGCGACGAGCTTCCACCTCGGGAGGGCGATGGAGGGGAGCTGCATGTCGACTACTCGACACGGTGGTCGCAAAAAGCTACTGTCGCGGACCGATGGCTCGGCCGCGCTACTCCGCGAAGTCCTCGAACGTCGGCCGGTCGTGGTCGCCCGGGAACGCCGAGAGCGGGACGCTGATCTGCTCGCCGTCGTCCATCTCCTTGAGCGTCACCTCGTCGTTTTCCAGGTCCTGCTCGCCGACGATGACGACCGTCTCGGCGTTGATGCCGTCTGCGTAGCCCATCTGCGCGCCGAAGGAGCGGTCGGCGACGTCGCTCTCGACGACGTGGCCGCGCTCGCGCAGGTCCCGGGCTATGCGGGCCGCCGTCGGTCGCGTATCGCCGACCTGCAGGACGTAGTAGTCCGTCGATAGCTCCTCGGCGGGCCAGACGCCGGCGCGCTGGCAGAGGAGTTGGAGCGTGGCATGGCCGGGCGCGAAGCCGACGGCCGGCGTCGGCTGGCCGCCGAAGCCCTCGATGAGATCGTCGTAGCGGCCGCCGCCAAACACCGAGCGGGACACCTCGCCCGTCGAATCGAAGCACTCGAAGACGACGCCGGTGTAGTAGTCCAGCCCGCGCGCGGTCGTCAACGAGACGGTGAGGTGCTCGCGGACGCCGAAGTCCTCGGCGGCGTCGAGCACCGCCTGAAGATTGTCAGTCGCCGCGCGGACGTCCTCGGAGCCGGTGAGGTCCGCGAGCGTTTCGATTTCCTCGGCATCGATCTGCAGCATCTCGTCGAATTTGTCGGCCTGCCCGTAGTTGAGCCCCGCCTCGACGAGCGCGTCAAGGTAGTCGTCGTGGTCGACTTTCGCCCGCTTGTCGACTGCGCGAATCGCTTCGGGCACGTCCACGTCGGCCCCGAAGGACTCCAGCACGCCCGCGAGGATGTCCCGGTGGGAGACGCGGATTTCGAAATCCTCGGCGGTGAGCCCGAGGTCGGTGAGCATGTCCACGGCGACGGCCAGAATCTCGGCGTCGGCCGTCGGCTCCGCCGACCCGAAGATGTCGACGTTAGTCTGGTAGAACTCCCGGAACCGGCCCTGTTGGGGCTCCTCGTAGCGCCAGAACGGCCGCGTCGACACCCACTTGATTGGCTTCGAGAGTTCCTGTTGCTTGGCGACGAACATCCGTGCGACGGTCGGCGTCAGCTCCGGCGTGAGCGCGACCTCGCGCCCGCCCTTGTCCTCGAAGCTGTACAGTTCCTCGACGATCTCCTCGCCGCTCTTGTCGACGTACATCTCGGTCGGCTCGAGAGCCGGCGTGCCGATCTCCCGGAAGCCGTAGCGCTGTGCGACGTCTTCCAGCGTGTCCATGGCCCACCGCCGAGCCTGCATCTCCTCGGGGTAGAAATCACGAAAGCCCTTGACGGAGTCGTACATGTCCGCGTCTACAGCGAGGGCGCGCTTGAACCTGTTCGTTCACGCTGGCCGTGACCACCAAATCGCGCCCAGTAGAGACTCACTACGACAGGGGCTCGCTGCTGCTTTCGCCAGTAGTCCGTCCGTGACAGACCGGCGTGGCCGGCACGCGCTGGCGTCAAAAGGGTAGTGGCCGGCTACACGGGGAACGGTCCGTGTTAGAGAGGGGACAACAAAGACGCGGTCTATCGAGGGTGGCCCTATGGGATGGGCAAGGCATCGGTGGACGCCGCGCGGGGTGAGACAGTGACACAGCGATTCGAGACGGGGGTTCGAGCACTCGACCGGAAGCTCGACGGCGGCATTCCGACAGGGAGCCTCGTCACGCTGCTCGCCGAACCGGCGAGCCAGGCGGAGCTGTTTCTCTCCGAGTTCGTCGCCCAGCAGGAGACGGTGTATCTCTCCGGCGAACAGGCACCGACAACAGTCACGTCGGCGCTGCGGTCCCAGCGGGGGACGTACGACGACCTCGCAGTCAGCCAACTGGACCGCAAAGCCCCGATCAGCGACGCGCTCGCCCACGTCGAGGGAGTCACCGAGGAGTCGCTCCTCGTCGTCGATCCGGTCGAACCACTTGAGCGCGCCGATACGGGGGAGTTTCGGGCCTTCCTCGAAACGCTGCAATCCAGACTCACACAGACCGACAGCGTTGCGGTTCTGTACGCGCTCAAACACGGCGCCACGCCGTCACAGCGCCACCGGACAGAGTACACGAGCGACATCGTGTTCGATCTCGAAACGAAGCGAAACGACGACGCCATCGAAAACAGGCTCTTCGTCCCGAAGTTCCGCGGGGGCCGAGCGCTCACCGAACCGATATTCCTCGACCTCACCGACCGGATCAACGTGGACACCAGCCGGGACATCGCCTGATCCGACGAACGCACGCGCAGGACCGAACCGCTGACGGCTACCGCAGGCCCCGCACGCGTGACTGCGTGTGCTCGGGGAACACGTCGGTCACGGCACCCTCGCCGTAGCGCTCCCGCAGGAGCGCGCGGAGTTCGACCTCGTAGTCGGCCTTCGGAATCTCGGCGCTGGGGCCGCTCTCGACCACGAGTCGGTTTGCAGCCATCGCGTCGATAGCCCCGCGGCCGATACCCGCAAGCGGCGCGAGGTAGTCCACGCCGAAGCGGTCCTCGACGCTCTGGGCGAGCGGGCGCTCGATGGTCGGTACCCGGTCGTCGCGACGGGTGCCGTCGGCGACGGCATCGAGTGTGTCGATGTCGTCAGCCTCGGCGACCCAGTCGCCCCGGGCGATGGTTTCGACGGCGTGTTCGTGGACCTGCTGGATGCCGTTACGCGGGTAGCCGTCGTCGTGCATCTGCTCGACGGCGTCGTGGGCCACGTCCGGATCTAGATCGACCGTCGCGTGGTCGAAGCCGACAGCCGACGCGCTCTCCCGAGCGGGGTCGGTGTCACGGACGCCGAAGGAGCCGCTGACGAGCGTTACGTTGTAAAAGGGGTCGAGCAAGAGCGCCGCCAGCGTCGAGTCCTTGCCCCCGCTGTACAACAGGGCACAGCGCATCTACCGGCGCTTAATGTCGAAGCTCTTGGAGTCGGGCGTCAGCTCCGAGAGGAGCTCCTTCATCTGGTCCTCGTCGATCCGGCCCTGCACGCGGCCGCTCTGGGCCAGCGCGACGACCTGCTGTTCGATCTGCTCCCCGACCTGCGGTTTCGACATCTTGACCGTGTTGAGCCGCTTGCGTGCGCCGTCGGTGAGGTTCTGCTTGAGGACTGCCTGCTTCTGGGCGTCGGCCTGCTGCTTGGCCGCCTCCTGCGCCTCGCCCTCGTCTCCCTGCTGTTCCTTGAGCTGCTCCATCTTCTTTTTCCGGAGCTCTTCGAGTTCCTCCTCGCTGGGGTCGCCACTCATAGTTGTATGGAAGTACTGGAGTCGGTCGGAAAACGATTTCGGAGCAGGAGCTACGGGCCGGCTGAAAAACAGCGAGAAAGGCGTCAATTACGCGTAGCGTTCGAGTTCCGGACGGTCGAGTTCCGTCAGGAGGTCGCCTGCGGTGTCGTCGAGGAGACTGCGGCCTTCGCCGGTGACACGGCGGCCGTCGTTCTCACTGGTCTCGACGTAGCCGGCGTCTTCGAGCTGCTGGAGCGCCGTTCGGATGATGTTGCCCGAGCCCTTGGTCTTCCGGTGGGGCCGGACGCGGTAGCGGGTCGTCCCCTGCTTCGAGGTGCCGTACTCGGAGCGGAGGGCGTTGACGCCGACGGGACCGTCAACAGCGACCTTCCGGAGGAGGCTGGCGGCGCGGCGCGCCCAGAAGTCCTCCTGCTCGGGTGGGAGTTCGCGGTCGACACCGGTCTTGGTGTACTCGGCCCAGTCCGGGGCTTCGATATCGTCTTCGTCTGCGAGCGTCTCCGTGAGTGCCTCGATGAGTTCCTCGGGGGGAACGTCGTAGAGTGTAGCCATTGCAGATTTCTTTCCGTCGCCGTCATTTAAACGCGTCGTTCGCAGTCGGCGGGCGTGAACCGTTCACTCGCCCATAGGGCAGTGATGCTCTCTCCCGTCGGGAACCGTGAGTGTCACTCCTCGGACGCGGCCCGGTCGACACTGAGCGCGGCAGCGACGCCGCCGCCGATAACCGTCGGCAGCAGGTAGCTCCCGACGCGGTGGATCAGCACCGCAGAGGTGGCGAGGGCGGCCGAAATCGGGGCCGTCGAGACCAGCAGCGTCACGAGTACCGTCTCGATAGCGCCCGACCCGCCGGGAAGCGGGACGACGCTGGCGATGCTCCCGACAGGGACGACAAGCAGGACGACCTCGACCGGGACTGGTGCCCCAACGGCGTACAGCGACGTCCACAGCGACGCCGACAGGCAGACCCAGCCAAAGGCCGAGAGCCCGAAGGTCTGGAGGACTGTCCGCCGGTCCGTCGCGATGCGTTCGATGGCCGAAAAGAACCCCTCGATTCGCGTCTCGATGTTTTTGGCGGACGGCGGGGACCACCGGGGAACGACCTTCGACACCGCGGCGAGGGCGGGTGCGACACCGCGAACGACCGCCGCCTGAATGCGGTCCCGGTGTCGCCAGCCCAGGACGGCGGCGATGGGGATGCCGACCGCGAGCACCGCGACAGCACCGGCGGCAAACGCCAGGTTTCGGGTCAACTGGACCGCTCCAGCGGCGACGAACGTGAAGCCGACGATGGCATACCCGACCGACGGCAGGAAGTGGACCGTGTCGACGGTAGCAATAGCCGCCAGCCCGGTCTCGTACTCGGTGTCGGCGGCTGTCGATATCAACAGCGCGCTCACGGGCTCGCCGCCGGCCTGGCCGAAGGGCGTGACGTTGTTCGAGAACACGGCGGCGACGAACACGAGAACGGCTGTGTGTGGCGCAACCGGTGCGTCAAGCGCTCGGAGGACCGTCCACAGCGCCAGCCCCCACGAGACGAGCCAGAGCATGGCGATGCCCGCGACAGCGAGAAGCGCCCACGGGTCCGCCGTGGTGAGCGCATCCAGCGTCTCGTCGATGCCGACAAACCACACCAGCCCCCCAAGGACGGCCAGTGCTGCCGCGAACCCGACGACCGTCGCCATCCGGTTCCCATCCATGTGGATGGGATTGGCAGTCTCCGGTTTCAACCCACCGACCCTGTCCCGCCGACCGATACCCCGAGGGTTTTGCCCCGGGACACCGACGACCGGGTATGGACGAGCGGGCTGCACTCGCCGACCTCGCCGACCGACTTCCCGACGCGGGCGACGACTGCGCCGTCGTGGACGGCCAGGTCATCACGACGGATATGCTCCACGAGCGGACGGACTTCCCGACGGGGACGACCCGCTACACGGCGGGCTGGCGGGCCGTCGCCGCCTCGCTGTCGGATGTGGCCGCGATGGGGGCCGACGCGACAGCCGCGGTGGCCGCGTACGGCGCGCCGTCGTTCGAACCGGACGAACTCGCGGCGTTCGTCGACGGCGCACAGGACGTGTGTCACGCGGTCGGCGCGGAGTACGTCGGCGGTGACCTGGACAGCCACGACGAGTTCACCGTCGCGACGACGGCCATCGGGGCGGCCGCGGACCCGATCCGGCGCTCGGGCGCGTCGCCCGGCGACGCGGTCTGTGTCACCGGAACGCTGGGCCGGTCAGCCGCCGCCCTCGAACTGTTCGACCGGGGCGACACTGGCCGGGCGAACGAGCTGTTTCAGTTCGAACCCCGCGTGCGTGCAGGCGTCGCACTCCGAGCGCACGCGACGGCGATGATGGATTCGAGCGACGGGCTGGCCCGCTCGCTGCACCAGTTAGCCGAGGCCAACGGCTGTGGCTTTGCTGTCGAAGAGCCGCTCCCGATAGACGCGCAAGTCGACGCGCTCGCGGAGACTGAGCAGGAGCGGAGAGAGCTGGGCGTGTTCTTCGGCGAGGACTTCGAACTGGTCTGTACGCTGCCCGAGGCGGATGTTCCCGAGGCAAGACAGGCCGTGCCGTGCCCGCTCCACCGGATCGGAACGGTCACCGAACACGGCGTCACGCTCAACGGGGAGACGCTTCCGGACCGCGGGTACTCACACTGAGAACGGCCAGACCGCGACGCGAGCTAACGGTCAAATCGCACTTATCTCGAACGGAACCGGCGTGAAACAGGCCAGCCCCAGTAGGAACGTAAACAGGCCGAGCAGCGCCCGCCGTCGGTCGAGTTCCGTATCTACTGTCGGTCTGGCCGGACCAGCATACGCGAGTCCGGTGGCGAACAGGCCCCAGAACACCCACAGGCCCCAGACGCCGAAACCGACCGGCGGCGGGTCGCGGGTGAAATACAGGTAGCCGGCGAGTGCGAACAGCGCTCCGGGAACGGCGGCGGCGACCGTCTCCTGGCGCTGCCCGACGATTGACCGAACGATGTGGCCGCCGTCGAGTTGCCCAACCGGGAGCAGGTTCAGGAACGTAAAGAACATCCCGGCCCAGCCGGCGAACACGATCGGGTGGACCGATTCGCCGGGGCCGACCTCGGTCCCGAGTCCCAGCGTGTTCACCAGGGCTTCCAGCGCCTGGAACAGGAGCGGATAGTTGAACGTAATGATGACGCCGGTGTCGCTGCTTGCCACGCGTTCCGGCACCGTAATCGGGTCTATCGAGAGGCCGATGACCGTGACGATGGTCGTCGCGACGAGCCCAGCGAGCGGGCCAGCGACACCGATATCGAACAGCGCCGTCCGGTCGGGGATGCGTCCGCGAATGTTGATGACCGCCCCCATCGTTCCGAGAAACGACGGAAACGGGATGAAATACGGGAGCGTCACGTCGACACCGTGGTATCGGGCCGCGGCGTAGTGGCCCAGTTCGTGGATACCGAGCACGCCGAGCATCGCGACCACGAACGGCCAGGCCTCGAAAATCCGAAGCGGGTCCTCCGCGACCGGGATGTAGTACCAGGCGCTCGCGCCGACGTAGAGGGTCGACGCGATAGTCGCGAACAGGAGCCCGATGTTGAGCCACGGGATACCGCCAGTGTCCGTGTCGGCGGGCTCCGCGATCAGTGCGTACTGGTTCGGGCGCGCGTTCAACGCACCACCGGTGGCGGTCATCGAGTCATCGACCGCCGGACTGCCGACGACAGTAGTACCACCGTTGCTCGTAGTGGCTGCTGTATCGCCGGATTCCGGGCCGAGTTCTTCGAGCCGAACGTCGTAGCCCCGCTGTCGAAACAGCGGTCTGAGTTGCTCGACAGCGGCGGCTGGTGGCACTATCGGGTCGCCGAGATACTGGACAGATCCATCCGTCCGCCGCATTGACGAGACGGAGAACACGCCGGCCAGTCGGTCAGGCGACGGCGGGTCCGCGGAGCCACTCATCAACTGCTCGTAAACGATGCGGGCACAAATACTCCGCGAACGATCACACAGCTATAGTAGCCGTTGAAAATCAATGCACACCTGATCGCACGATGGCAGTGCGATCAGTGTATAAATCGTTTCAATTGTTACTATAGCAGGTACTATCGTCCGAGAACTGTACGCGGGGACCGGTCGTCTACGCTGGCTCGATACGCCAGGTGGTCGCGCTCGTGTACGACCACTTCTCGACGTTGATCTCGGACGCGCTGTCCTTGAGCTTGACCATCAGGGCACCGATCTCTTTCGGGGAGAGACCGACTTCATCAGCGATGAACTTGCTCTTGAAATACATCTCGCCGTCACTTGCCTTCTCTGCGAGGAACGACTTCAGTCGCTCTTCTTTGGAGGGCTCTTCCTCGCCGGAGGGCGTTGCGGTAGCGCTCATCTTTGTCACCTCACTTCTTCGTAACCCCGCCGGGAGTATATAAAGGAAGGAACCTTCAGGTCACTTCGGTCACTTTCAGGACAAATCGAGCTAAAACGCATTTTTTACAACCGGTTCAGATTCTTTTAGACATTTCACAAAGCCTTCTTAGACCGTAAATCGATGCAAGTTTCGTGGTGTTTTGAGCGGTCTGTGAAAGAGAGATATCACCATCTGTAGCGCCAACAAGCGGCGCATTTCACCGTTAGTTTTCCAGAAGCGTCAGACACGCGTCAGCACGTCGGGCACGCGTCAGACGGACATTCTCGCGGGGACGCGACCGACAGCGATCGCAGTGGGTACCAGAAAGGGCCGACTAGAGAGACAGCAGTCAGTGGCCTTGACAACCCTTAAGAGTGCATCGCGGTTACGGCGGGCTAATGAAAGTCGTCGTCTCCATTGGCGGAAGCGTACTGGCCCCGGACCTCGACGCGGAACGGGTCGCCGACTACGCCGGCGCCATCCAATCGCTCGATGCACAGGGACACACGCTCGGGACCGTCGTCGGCGGCGGACCGACCGCACGCGATTACATCGGCACCGCCCGCGACCTCGGCGCAAACGAAATCGAGCTCGACCAGCTCGGTATCGCCGTCACGCGGCTGAACGGCCGGCTACTGATCGCCGCCCTGGACGACCGCGCCGCGCCGACACCCGCCGAGAGCTACGACGAGGGCCGGGAAGCCATCCGTCGCGGGGACATCCCTGTCCTCGGGGGCATCGTCGCCGCACAGACCACCGACGCCGTGGCGGCCGCCTTCGCGGAGTACGTGGGCGCGGACCTGCTCGTGTACGCGACGTCTGTCCCGGGCGTCTACGACGCCGACCCGAACGAAGACGACGACGCGACGCGGTTCGACGAACTCGGCGCGAGCGAACTCGTCGACGTGATCGCCGACATCGAGATGAACGCTGGCAGCAGCGCACCCGTCGACCTGCTGGCCGCGAAAATCATCCAGCGGTCCGGCATCCGGACGATAGTGCTCGACGGTACCGACCCCGAACACGTCGTGCGCGCGGTCGAAGATGGTGAGTTCGACGGGTCCGAGATTCTCCCGGAGGCATAGATGGCGGAAGACCCCTACGAGGTCGGCCGCGGCGGCGGCCGGGCGTTCTGGGCCGACTCCGTCGCCGACGCTATCGAAGCGCGCGACCCCGACGACCCAATCGTCATCAAGGGCGGCGTCTCCCCGTCGGGTGTTCCTCACATCGGCCACTTCAACGAGATCATGCGGGGCTACTACGTCGCCGAGGCCCTGCGGAACCGCGGCCACGAAGTCAGACAGGTGTTCACCGCAGACGACAAAGACCGGCTTCGGGCGGTGCCCCGCCAGCTGGCCGACCTCGACTGGAACGTCGTCGGCCTCGGCGAGGTCGACGCCGGCGCGCTCGGGCGGAACCTCGGGAAACCGTACACCGACATCCCGGACCCCTTCGGCTGCTGTGACTCCTACGGCGCCCACTTCACAACGCTCCTGCGAAAAAGCGCCGAGCTGGTCGGGGTGGACGTGGAGTTCGTCTCGAACACCGAGCTGTACGCCGACGGCGAGTTCGAACCCGTGACCCGCCGCGTGCTCGAACGCGCCGACCGGGCCCGCGACGTGCTCGCCGAATACCAGAACAAGGTCGGCGACGACTACGTCCCGTTCCTGCCCCAGTGCGAGGAGTGCGGCAAGCTCACCGAGGGCGTCACCGATGTCGACCTCGACGCCGGCGAAGTCGAATACGTCTGTGAGGACGTCGAAGCCGGCGACCAGACCATCGAGGGCTGTGGTCACGAGGGAACGGCGACGCTCCGGGATGGGAAGCTCCCGTGGCGGTTCGAGTGGCCCGCCCAGTGGGAGATTCTGGGCGTCGACTTCGAGCCCTTCGGCAAGGACCACGCCGAGGGCTCCTGGCCCTCCGGCGAAGACGTCGCCGAGAACGTGCTTGACATCCAGCCACCGGTCCCGATGGTGTACGAGTGGTTTACGCTCGACGGCGAACCGCTCTCCTCGTCCTCGGGCAACGTCATCACCGTCGACGAGGTGCTGGATATCCTCGAACCCGAGGTGTTCAAATACTTCTTCGTGAAGGACCCGCGGAAGCAGCGGGACTTCTCCGTCGAGAACGTCGACCAGCTCGTCGACGAGTTCGACCGGTTCGAGCGACGGTACTTCGGAGAGGCCGAGGCCAGCGAGGACGACGCGGAACTCGCCGAGCGAGCCTATCCGATGGTCGTGGACGAACCGCGTGAACAGCGGGTTCGAATCCCCTACACGTTCGCCGCCGTCCTCGGGATGACCGACGACCCGGAACAGCGGGAGCAGATCGCCCGGAAAGAGGGCCACATCCCGGACGATGCGCCGGAGTGGGCCGTCGAACAAGCGCTCGCCCGCGTCGAGCGCGCCCAGGAGTGGGCCAGCCTGACGAACAACGAATTCAACTACGAACTCAAGCGCGCCGAGATGCCCGACGTGTCATTCGACGACGAGACGGCGGCCGCGCTGGACGAGCTGGCCGATTTCATCGCCAAGGGCCACGATGGCGAGGCGATTCAATCCGAGATCTACGAGACAGCGAAGCGAAACGACATCGATATCGGCGAGTTCTTTTCAGCCGGCTACCAGCTCCTGTTCGACGACACCGAAGGCCCGCAGCTCGGGACGTTCATCGCGAAACTGGACCAGGAGTTCGTTGTGGAACGGTTCCGCCGGAACGAGTAGTCCCGGGGTAGGCGGGTCCTACCCACCCGTAACAGGCTATTGAAACGGCGACTTCAGGGCGACTGTTCCTGCGTGTCGACCCGTTCGAACATCGGTCCGAGACGCTCGTCGTAGCAGTCCTGACAGACGTACGCGTCGATGACGCCCGTCTCGCTGTGCGTGTGAATCATCGCGTGGACGGTAGCATCGAAGGGGACCGTCTCACCACAGATACCGCAGGTTTCTGGCATTGTCCGGCACCGTCTTGCGATACGTTCCCACGATACATAGAACGGGTGGTTCGTCCATCCGCTCAGGTCGAACGGGGCGTCACTAGCACGGGGACATCGACAGTTCGGAGCAGTTGCGACGTGACGCTACCGAGCAGCTGGCGCTTCAGGTTCGAGCGTCCGTGTGACGCCATCACGACGAGGTCGATGTCCCGATCGGAGACGTACTCGCAGATGCCAGCGGCGACGCCATCGAGCGAGTCCGACCGTTCCACGGCGGTTTCTACCGACACGTCCGAAGCCGCCGTTTCGAGGTCGTCGGCGGTTGCTGCGACGGCGTCATGCCCGTCCGCTTCCAGTCGTTCGATGAACGCCTCGTTCAGTCCGCCAGCGTTGAACGCTCCGCCGGCGGCCTGGATATCGACGACGTTGAGGACGTGTACTGTCGCGTCGTACCGGTCTGCTACCGCCGCGCCGTGTCGCGTCGCCGTGTTTGCGTTCTCGCTCCCGTCAGTTGTGACGAGGACTCGTGAGTAGTCGAATTCGCGCCTTTCCGCCTGTTTCTCCCCCGAAACGACGAGCACGGGCACCGCAGTTCGATGCAGGAGCTGTTCGGTGACGCCACCGAGGAGTCGCTTCCCGAGACCGGTCAGTCCCTGTCGACCGAGGACGATGAGTCCTGCGTCGGTTTCGCGGGCGTACTCGTCGATCTGCACGCTCGGTTTCCCCTCCAGAAGCTCCGTCGTGACGGGCTGGCCGATATCGGCGGCGAGCGACTCGATGTCAGCGAGGACGGACTCGCCGTGTTCGTGGAGGCGTCCGCTCTCGCGATCCGTTCGCGTGAGCCTGCGTGCTCGCTGGTCGACGACGTGAACCGCCTCGGCAGTCGCGTCGAAGTCCTTGGCCAGTGCGAGGCCGCGCCGTGCGGCTGCCGTGGATTCGTCGCTCCCGTCGACGGGAATGAGAACGTGGTCGTACATTGTGTGGTCGTTTGCAGCGCGGTCACTTCACCGTTGGCTGCTGGCGGTGTGTCCCAAACCAAACCCTCTTGCTTGGCTAAACCTAGTTTCGGGTAAATGGTGAGTACGCTGACGTGGGTCCTTGCGGGCCTTGTCGCTTACACCCTCCTCGCGATGGCGTTGCGGACCCGCGGCGTTGTCCCCGAGTATATTCGTTTTAGCGGCCCGATTACGACGATTCACACGCAGAAGGGCAAAGCTGTCCTCGACTGGCTTGCACGGCCAAAGCGGTTCTGGCGGGCCTGGGGGAACCTCGGCGTCGGGTTCGGACTCGTGGTGATGGTCGGCTCCTTCCTCCTCGTTGCGCTCGGGGCCTACCAGGCGCTCGTCAACCCACAGCCCTCCGCACTGAACGAGCCGCGGAACGCGCTGGCGATTCCCGGCGTCAACGACTTCCTCCCGCTGTCGGTCGCACCCGAGATCGTGCTCGGGTTGTTGCTCGGCCTCGTCGTCCACGAGGGCGGCCACGGGCTCTTCTGTCGCGTCGAGGACATCGACATCGAGTCGATGGGGCTGGCCTTGCTGGCGATCATCCCCATCGGCGCGTTCGTCGAACCCGACGAAGACGAACTCCTGCGGTCCGACCGCGGTGCGCAGGCCCGGATGTACACGGCCGGCGTGACCAACAACTTCGCGCTCGCGATCATCACGCTTCTGTTGCTGTTCGGGCCAGTCGCCGGCGCTGTCGCTGTCGTCGACGGCGTGCCGGTCGGAAGTCCGATCAACGGAACCCCCGCCGCTGATGCGGGTATCGAGTCAGGCGACGTTATTACGGCCGTCGACGGCCAGTCGGTCGAGAGCCAGCAGGAACTCGAATCGGTGCTCGCCGAAAACGACGCACAGACTGTCGAAGTGGCCCGTAAGGATTCCGAAACAGTCACCGTCGAGCGGTCCGTCGTCGTCTCGGCGGCCCTCCAGAGCGCGCCGCTTGGAACCGGTGAGACGATTGTCTCGGTCAACGGGACTGCCGTGGCTACCAGCAGTGAGTTCGAACAGGCGGCTCGAAACAATCCCGTTGCAACAGTCGAAACCGAGTCCGGGGAGACGGTCACGACCCCGCTCGGCGCATACGTCCTGGTCGCCGAGGACGGCCCGCTCGCCGGGGAAGGGGCACCGAGCGGCGAAGGCATGATAATCACCGAGGTCAACGGGGAGCGAACACACAGCGGGGCAGCGCTAATGCAGGCCCTCGAGGGCGGCGAACCCGGTGACCGGGTGTCGGTCACCGGCTACGTCGACGGTGCACGCGAGACCTACGAGGTGACGATGGCCGAGAGTGAGCAGGTCGACAACGGTATCATCGGCGTCAGCATCCAGCAGGGTATCAGCGGCATCCAGGTCAGTGACTTCGGCATCGACGCCTATCCCGCCGCCGCGTTCCTGGAATTCCTCGGCGGATCGCCTGACACCCCCACGTCAGTCTCCGAGTTCTCGTTCGCCCAGCGGATTTTCAGCACGCTCTTGCTCCCCTTTATCGGCGTCGCCGGCGGCTTCGGCTACAACTTCGCCGGCTTCACCGGCATCGCGACGAACTTCTACACCGTCCAGGGACCGCTCGGGGCGCTCGGAACGACGCCGGTGTTCCTGCTCGCGAACGTCCTGTTCTGGACTGGCTGGATCAATCTCGTCATCGGCCAGTTCAACCTCATCCCGACGTTCCCGCTCGACGGCGGCCACATCCTGCGGGCATCGACCGAGTCGTTCGTCTCGCGGCTCCCCGTCTCGGACGGGCGGCGGGTGACGACGGCCGTCTCCATCGCGATCACGGTGTCGATGATCGGCGGCCTCCTGTTGATGGTGTTCGGCCCGCGGCTCCTGACCTGAGACAGACAGGAATCGGTCTAACGTGGCTGGGGTTTCGTTACCCATTTACTCCCCGCCGCGAAAGCCCGGCGTATGTTCCTGCAGTTCCGTGCGGAGGTCGAGGACGCCCTCGCCGACGCACTCACAGCCCTCGACCTGCCGGCCGAGGACCTCGGTATCGAGGAGCCACCGGAGGACGTCGACGCCGTGCTGGCGTCGAGCGTCGCCTTCCGGCTGGCCGGCGAGGTCGGTACTGCGCCACCGAACGTCGCCGGCGACATCGCCGAGGCGATTGACACGGACGACCTCACCTACGTCAGTGCTGTGACGACACAAGGGCCGTACGTCAATTTCCTCCCGAGCGAGGCGTACTTCGCCGAGACCCTGCAGTCAGTCACGGAGAGCGAGTTCGGGCGGCTTCCCGACCGCGACACCAGCGTCGTCGTCGAGCACACCTCCGCGAATCCGACTGGCCCGGTCCACGTCGGGCGAGCACGAAACCCTATCATCGGTGACGCCGTCGCCCGCGTGCTCGATTACGCTGGCTACGACGTCGACCGCCACTACTACGTCAACGACGCCGGCCGCCAAATTGCCGTGTTCACCTGGGCCTACGAGACGTTCGACGAGTCCGACCTGCCCGAGCCCGAGCGAGAGTCCCCGGAGTACGAGATGGTTCGGTACTACCGCAAGGGCAATACTGTCCTCGAAGAGGGCGACCCCGACGAAGTCGAGGCAGCGGAGGCCGAGGTCCAGTCGATTTTGCAGGGCCTCGAAGACGGCGACGAAGAGACGTACGAACGCGTCGCCGAGGTCGTCGACACTGTGCTGGGCGGAATGCAGAACACGCTCGGTCGCCTCCCTGCGGAGTTTGACGAGTTCGTCAAGGAGACGAAGTTCATGCGCAACGGCGACACGGACGACCTGGTCGACCGCCTGAAGGACCTCGACTGCGCCGTCTACGAGGAGGACGCCTGGCAGCTCGACCTGCCCGACTTCGAAAAGAACCTCGTGTTCCTGCGTTCCGACGGCACATCGTTGTACACCACCCGCGACCTGGCCCACCACGAGTGGAAGTTCGATACCTACGACCGCGCCGTCACGGTGCTGGGTGAGGACCACAAGCTCCAGGCCGACCAGCTCTCGGCGGCCCTGGAACTGCTGGACAACGACACCGACCAGCTCCGGCAGGTGTTTTACTCCTGGGTGAACCTTCCCGAAGGCGGGATGAGCACGCGGGAGGGGACCGGCATCGACCTCGACGACCTGCTCGATGAAGCTATTGACCGCGCGCGCGAAGAGGTTGAGTCCCGACTGGACGACCGGACCCGCGGCGACCTCGACGCGGACGATATCGACCGTATCGCTCGTCAGGTCGGCATCGGCGCGGTGCGCTACGACATCGTCTCGAAACAGCCGACGAAGGGCATCACCTTCGAGTGGGACCGCGCGCTGGACTTCGAGGCCCAGTCCGCGCCGTACGTCCAGTACGTCCACGCGCGCTGCTGTGGCATCCTCGGCGACGTGGAGGCTGACATCCCAGCCGAACCCGACCTCGACCCGCTGTCGGAACCGGAAGAGCGGGACCTGCTCCGCGAACTGGCCCGGTTCCCCGCCGTCATCGAGGCGGCCGCGGACGACCTGACGCCGCACACCGTCGCCACCTACACCCGCGACCTCGCCGAAACGTTCAACGCCTTCTACCGGGAGTGTCCGGTTCTCGACGCCGACGACGAGACCCGCGCCGCACGGCTGGCCCTCGTCGACGGGACCCGGACCACGATTGCGAACGCCCTCGACGCGCTGGGCGTCGAAGCGCCGACCTCGATGTAGGAGCGGTCTGCGTCGGGAATCCGATGTGACAGGCGCGATTGCCGCGAAAAGTCCGTCGAGCCGGCCTAATTCTGCAGGAACGCGTCGACTTCCGCCGCGATTAGTGCAGGTGCCTCGGCGGGGCCGCTGTGGCTGACCCCATCGAACTCGACGAATCGGCTGTGTGGGAGTGCGTCGTGAACGGCCCGGGCACTCTGCCGGAGGAAGTCCGGCCCGCCGGTGCCAGACAGAACGAGAGTCGGTGTGTCGACATCCAGACGGTCGGGGAGCCGGTACTGCTCGACGGACCGGTTCATCCGAACGACCTCCTCAGCGAGGGCCACGCAGTCGGGCCAGACAGGCCACTCCGCAAGCCAGGCGTCGAGGTCCTCGATACCGTCTGGGTGAAGGACCTGTTCGATGTAGCGTTTCACCGCTTCCTCTCGCTTTCCATCCTGTACGAGCGATGCCATTCGGTCAGCGAGGTCAGCGTCGGCCCGGTACTCGGCGGGAAGTACCGCCGGTTCGTACGCGATAACTGCCTCGACCGACGTACCCGCCGCGGCCTCGATAGCGGTGAGTGCGCCGTACGAGTGGCCGAACAGGATTGGGTCGCCGTCGACAGCGTCGGCAAGCGCCCGGACATATCGGACCTCACGATCCAGCACCTCGTCGGCGTTTGTTTCCGCCGGGGAGTCGAGACAGGTCCCGAACCCCGGACGCTGGGGGACGACAGCACCGTAGCCCTCGAACTCTGGGATAACCGGTCCCCAGTACTCCGTGGGGGCCATCCCGCCGTGCAGGAGGAGGAGTGGCTGGCCGTCGCCGTAGCGCTCGAACTCGACTCCGATCTCATCTGCGGATTGTGTCGGCTGCATACAACATACGGTCGAACGCAGTCGGGCTAAGCCGTTCTCTCAGTGATTGGGCCGTTTAAGTAGGGGTGTCAAGAGCAGGACCGACAGCCACGCCGATGCTCTGTTTCGACAGGCGCTTCAGCACTGGCAGCGAGCGATGCCGTATGGGGCTTATCGCAGAATTTCAGATCGATTGCGACTCATTGCCGCTCGTGTCGGTCGCGGCTGCGGTACCCGAAGCGACGATCACCCTCTCACTGCAGTACAACCACGGTCGTCGCCCGCTGTTTATTGGGACCGTGACGGGTGGCTCCGAGCAGGCCATCGAGCGGGCGTTCACTGATGCCTACGACGTTCAGGAGTGGACGCGGATCGGGACGGCCGGCGACACCCGTCGGTATCAGGCAGTGCCGGCACTGAGCTTCGAGGAGCAACTCGGTGGCCAAATCGACGACTTGGACGGACTCGAAGCACTCGCCACGGCAGACGCCATCATCGAACGGATAACCGTGACCGCAGACGGGTGGGAGCAACTGGGATGGTTCGCCGACCGAGCGGCGTTCACCGAGTTCGCCTCGTTCTGGCAGCGAAACGCGGACTTCGGACTTGAGCGGCTGACCCGAGATGCGGAGCCGAAGTCGCCCGGCAACGGGCTCACTGACCGACAACTGGAAGCGCTACGGACGGCGTACGAGATGGGGTATTTCGAGATTCCGCGGCGCACGTCGCTGGACGCCGTGGCCCAGGAACTGGACATCTCTGCGTCGTCGCTCTCGGAGCGACTGCGCCGGGCACAGACTCAACTCATTCAGGAAACGGTCGCGACGCTGTGGCCGCCGCTTCCGGAATGAGTCAGAGACAGCGAGATGCGGTCGGAGCGGCGGGCTGAGACCGGACCGGCTGGCGGGTACAGAGCCGTCAGTTGAAGAGGCCGAACACACCGCCGGAGTCCTCGTCGTCGTCGACATCGGAGTGATCCTCAGTGTCGTCGAGGAACCACTCGTCGTCGAGTATCGTCTCGATATCCGTTTCGGGGCTCTCGCCGCGGAAGAACACACCCTCCAGCGCCTCGGTCAGCCGCTGATAGGCGTCGGCAGCCGTGCTCTCGGGGGCGTTGAGCACGAGCGGTTCCTCTGTCGTCGCCTGCGGGTCGTCCGGAATGACCGCAAGCAGCGGGAACTCCATCTGCTCGGCGATGGCCGCGACGTCAGTGTGTCGGGTCGCGCGGTTGATGATCGAACCGAGAACGGTCCCGTCGATTCGGTTCGCTAGCTGGGCCGTTTTGACCGTATCGCCCACCGCAACGTCGTCGGGGGTCGTGACGAGGACGATTCCGTCGGCCAGCCCAAGCGGCACGGCGACTTCGTGGCTCAGTCCAGCCCCGGTATCGATCAACACCACGTCGTAGGCATTTCGGAGCGTCTTGATGACTTTCCTGAGCTTTGCGGGATCAGCGTCCGCGAACGCCTCCAGCGACTGTTCACCCGGAATCACCGTGAGTCCACCCGGCGCATCAGTCAAAGCCTCACTCACGGCAGCCTCACCGGCCAGAATCTCGTGGAGGCTCTTTTCGGGCTCTACAGAGAGCATCGAGCCGAGGTTCGCCATCCCCAGATCCGCGTCGACGACGGCGACATCGTAGCCCATCTCCTGAAGCACAGCCCCGAGATTTACCGCGGTCGTCGTCTTTCCGACGCCGCCCTTGCCGCCCGCAATCGTACACACGTACCCCGCCATAATCTGATTGCTTGGGTACAATGCAGGCAGTCATATAAATGCGACTGTCATTTGTTGGATCGGGACGGGCCAGGCGACGTTCAGAGTAGGTGGTTTCACCGCTAGTCAAATAGCTCGGTTGTCACGTCTGTCGTATCGGCCTCACGGCTTTGCCGCTCGGGCACGAGGGCCGCTCACTCCGTTCGCGCCCCTCGCTGCTCACGGGTCGCCTCCCCGCTCGCCCGTCCTGCGATTCGAGCGAAGCGAGAATCGCACTGGCTTCCTCCGCGGCTCTCTTCGGTCCCCGCTCCGGTACGAGGGCCGCTCACTCCGTTCGCGCCCCTCGCTGTCAACAGGTTCTTACGCCACCTCGGCCAACAGAGAGTAATGAGCGAGCAGCAGGAACAGGAGCAATCTGACAAGCAGAAATACGAGTTCCGAAAGGTCATAGAGGAACTCAAGGGGTACCAGGGCTCGGGAACCCAACTCGTCTCTATCTACGTGCCCGAGGACAAGCAGATCAGCGACGTCGTCGCCCACGTCACCCAGGAGCACTCCGAAGCCTCGAACATCAAGTCGAAGGACACCCGGACGGCGGTGCAGGACGCACTCACTTCAATCAAGGACCGCCTCCGGTACTACGACGTGCGACCTCCTGACAACGGGCTGGTCGTGTTCTCGGGTGCATTCGACACCGGCGGCGGTCGGACCGACATGGTAACGAAGGTACTCGAATCCCCGCCGGACCCCATCGAGTCGTTCCGTTATCACTGTGACTCGGAGTTCCTCACCGAGCCCCTGGAGCACATGCTGGCCGACAAAGGGCTGTTCGGCCTCATCGTGCTCGACCGGCGCGAGGCCAACGTTGGCTGGCTGAAGGGCAAACGGGTCGAACCCGTCAAATCCGCCTCCTCGCTGGTCCCGGGCAAACAGCGAAAAGGTGGTCAGTCCGCCCAGCGTTTCGCCCGCCTCCGTCTCGAAGCCATCGACAACTTCTATCAGGAAGTCGCCGGCATGGCCAACGACCTGTTCGTCGCCGACCGCCACGAACTGGACGGCATCCTCGTCGGCGGGCCCTCACCGACGAAAGACGAGTTCCTCGACGGCGACTACCTCCACCACGAACTGCAGGACATGGTGCTCGGGAAGTTCGACGTGGCCTACACGGACGAGTCAGGGCTGTACGATCTCGTTGACGCGGCCGACGAGGTGCTGGCCGAACACGAGATGCTCCGGGACAAGGAGCTCATGGAGGACTTCTTCAAGCAGCTCCACAACGGGGACAAGGCCACCTACGGGTTCGACCAGACGCGCCAGAACCTCAACATGGGCGCGGTCGAACAGCTGCTCATCTCCGAGGACCTCCGGAAGGACGTGGTCGCCTACACCTGCGAGAACGGCCACGACGAATACGAACTCATCAACAGCAACGCGAGCACCGACGACCACGACTGTTCCCGCTGTGGCGCCACCGTCGACGCCGAGGACGGCGAGCGCGAAGACGCCATCGACCACCTGATGGAACTGGCCGACCAGCGCGGCACCGAGACGGTGTTCATCTCGACGGACTTCGAGAAGGGCGAACAGCTGCTGACTGCTTTCGGCGGCGTCGCCGGCCTGCTGCGCTATTCGACGGGCGTCTAACGACCGTCGTTCGCACTTTCAGTTCTGTTATAACAACTGTTCCAGTTGCCGACGACGACGGCCGAGGTCGACGTGGGCCGCCTCCCCGTAACTGGCGTCGAGGCGGTCCAGTACCAGTAGCGGGTCGACGCCCTCGCGCTCGATTCGTTCCAGCAACGCAGTGATCTCCGCCCGGTGCATCGCCAGCGAATCGAGTAGCCCGACGAGCAACACCAGCGGGACCGCTGCGTCGTCGTTATCGGGGATGGAACTATCGAGACCAGTAAAGTCCGGGACAGCAGTGGGTGGCTCCGTCTCCGGTTGGAGAGCTAAACAGGACTGACAGACGCTGGCACCCGGTGCGTCTCCGGGGAGATATTGCTGGAGATCAGACGGGACTGGGAACGAAACGAGGTCGCCACCGCAGTCGGGACAGGACATACTCAAGCACGAACCTGAAAGCGCAAAAACGATACCGGTCAGGACGGACTCCCCGATCAGTCGTCAGCAGTGACCGCTTCGGGCTCTTCTTGTGCTTCCTCTTCGGCCGCGAGCGCGTCCTCTTCCTCTTCTTTCTTGGCTTTGATCTTCTTCATGCGGAAGATCTCTTCGCGCTCCTGCTCTTCGAGTTTCTGCTCGATGTACTCCTGGTTGTCGTAGAGATCGGGCAGGAGTTTGAATTCGAGGGCGTTGACACGCCGTTTCGTCGTCTCGATCTCTTCGAGCATCTTCTTCATCGCCGTCTCGACTTCGGCGGCGAGGATGATGTTCTCGAGCAGTTCCTCGTAGGCCTCGGCGGCCTCGTCGATGCGGGCCGAGGTCCCCATGACGCCGTAGCCGCGTTCGTCCAGTGACTTCCGGACCTTGCTGGACTCGATCTGCGGGACGACGACGCCCATGATGTTTTTCGACTGGGTCGTCAGTTCCGGGTGTTCTTTCAGTGCTGCGGCGGCCCCACGGACGGCCACGTCGCCTTCCATCGCCCGGGCCATGTTGATCGCGCGCTGGGCCCGTTCGTAGGAACCGTCGAGGTCTTCACGGACGTCCTGAGCCTGGTCCAGAATGTCCATGAACTCCATGATGAGGCCGTCACGCTTCTTCTCCAGCGTGTCGTGCCCACGCTCGGACAGCTCGATGCGGTCCTCGATCTGCATCAGATTCTTGCGCGTGGGTTTGACGTCCTTAGCCATTACGGGTCTTTTTTTCGACGTAGGCAGTTAACGGTTTCCAGTTATTTCGGTTCGAGCGCCGCCGCTTCCGGATCGACACCCAAAAAACGAAGTCGGCGAACGGCAGTCGTTAGTCGTCTGCAGGCGTTGCGCCGGTGCTGGTCGACTCCGCAGCACCGTCAAGCACGCCGTGGCTACGGAGCAGGATGATACCGAAGCCGACCTTGGCGACGAGGTCGATGACCATGAAGCCGGCCGTCTCGATCCCGATACCGACGAGGCCGAGTCCTTCACTGCCGACGAGCCACCAGACCGGGTAGACCAGCCACACGACCGTCACGAGGTTTCGCAGCGTCTTGAACGTGCTCCGCGTGTCGCTGGGCAGGTCTGCGACCCGACCGGACAGCGAGGCGAACAGGAAGTACAGCAGGACCAGCAGGAAGGCGGTGCTGATACCCCACCAGACCAGCCGTTCCGCGCCGGCCGACAGCACGCCGCTCCCTGCGCTTAGCGTCGCGACCACACCGGTACCGATCATCAGCACGTCGAGGCTGACGAGCGAGGCGATGGTGTTGCGGTCTGCCCCTGCAAGCAGTCCGAGGTCATACAGCAGTAACGGCGTCGTGAACAGCCAGTCGGTGTATCGCGCCCAGTAGATGGGGTGTTCCGACCCGCCGAACTCGATGAACGTCAGGCCGAACCCGAGTGCCATCGCGAGGTAATTCACGAACGCGATTGCCGTGATCAGTATTGTCGCGATGTAGAACTTCTGACGCCTGCTGTCGGTTTCACCCCAGCCACGCGCGATGAAGTATAGCATGCCGAGGAACATGCCCGCTGTACCTAACCACAGCCATATCGCTTCACTCCCTGGTTCTGGCATAGTGCACTCTAGTATAGGAGGTCAACGCTAAACAGTCGCGTACCCAAAATATATGGTAAAAATTGCGAAGAGCCGTGAGATATAGGGCCGTTGTCAGGCTTCGGCTTCGACAGTTTCGGCGGTCTCGTCCTCGCGGTAGTGCTCCTCGATGAGGTCCTCGTCGATGCGGTTCAGCGCATCCTTCGGGAGCATCGAGAGCAGGTCCCAGCCGAGTTCGAGCGTCTCGTCGATACTGCGGGCCGTGTCGGTCCCCTGATCGACGAACTCCTCCTCGAAGCGGTCGGCGAAGTCCAGGTACTTGTTGTCCAGTTCCGACAGCGCCTCGCGACCGACGATGTTCACGAGGTCGCGCAGGTCCTCACCTTCCGCGTACGCGGCGAAGATCTGGTCTTTCACGTCGGCGTGGTCGGCGCGAGTCAGCCCCTCGCCGATACCGTCGTCCATCAGCCGCGACAGGCTGGGCAGAACGTTGATCGGCGGCTGGATGCCCTGGCTGTTGAGGTCGCGGTCGATGTAGATCTGGCCTTCGGTAATGTACCCGGTCAGGTCCGGAATCGGGTGCGTATCGTCGTCGCCCGGCATCGTCAGGATCGGGAGTTGAGTCACGGACCCCTCGCGACCCTCGATCCGACCGGCACGCTCGTAGAGCTGTGCCAGGTCAGTGTACATGTATCCGGGGTAGCCACGCCGGCCCGGGACCTCCTCACGCGCGGCACCGATCTCGCGCAGTGCCTCGCAGTAGTTGGTCATGTCCGTCAGGATGACCAGGACGTGGTAGTCCTTCTCGAAGGCAAGGTACTCGGCGGTGGTCAGCGCCAGCCGCGGCGTAATCGTCCGCTCGACGGCCGGGTCGTCCGCGAGGTTCATGAAGACGACGGAGCGTTCCAGCGCGCCGGTGCGCTCGAAGTCGTCCATGAACTCGTTTGCCTCTTCGGCCGTGATACCCATCGCGCCGAAGATGACAGCGAACTCTGACCCTTCGTCGTCTTCGCCGTCCTCCTCTTCCGGCACCGTCGCCTGTCGCGCGATCTGGAGTGCCAGGTCGTTGTGTGGCAGGCCGGAGGCGGAGAAGATCGGCAGCTTCTGGCCGCGGACGAGCGTGTTCATGCCGTCGATGGCCGAAACACCCGTCTGAATGAACTCTTCGGGGTACTCCCGGGAGTAGGGGTTGATCGCCTCGCCGACGATGTCGCGGCGTTCGTCGGGGACGATCTCGGGCCCACCGTCGATCGGCTGACCGGTCCCGTCCATGACCCGCCCGAGGAGGTCCTCGGTGACGGGCATCTTCATCGTCTCGCCGAGGAAGCGAACCGAGGCATCGCGGTCGATACCCTCGGTCCCCTCGAACACCTGAATGGCAACGTAGTCGCTCGCGGATTCGAGCACCTGGCCACGGCGGGTCTCGCCGTCGCTGAGCTCGATTTCGACGATGTCGTCGTAGCCGACCGGTTCGTCGGTTTCGACGAACACCAGCGGTCCGCTGATCTCCGTGATTGTCTGATACTCTTTCATTGTTAGTACAGCTCCCGCAGTTGAGACTCGATGTCGTCTTCGAGGTCGTCGATGTACTCGTTGTAGTCTTCCTGCACGCCGATACGGTTGAGCCGCGGCGCGGCGTCGATGTCGGTGATCTCCTCGACGGGGACACCGGCATCCAGCGCCTCGAAGGCCGCATCGTTGTACGTCTTGGCGGCGTCCATGATGCGGTAGGTCTTCTCGGGCTCACAGAACGTGTCCACGTCGTGGAAGGCGTTCTGCTGGAGCCATGCCTCGCGCAGGTAGCGGGCGATCTCGAGCGTCAGCTGCTGGTCCTCGGGCAGCGCGTCCTTCCCGACGAGCTGGACGATCTCCTGCAGTTCCGCTTCCTCGTCCAGCGTGTCGATGGCCCACTGGCGCGTCTCCGGCCAGTCGGCCCGGACGTTGTCCTCGAACCACGGGTCGAGCTGGTCGCGATACAGCGAATACGACTCGTTCCAGTTGATAGAGGGGAAGTGCCGGCGTTCGGCCAGGTCCGCGTCCAGCGCCCAGAACGTCTTGACGATACGCAGCGTGTTCTGGGTGACCGGCTCGGAGAAGTCCCCGCCAGGCGGCGAGACGGCCCCGATGACTGAGACAGAGCCCTCGGTCCCGTTGATGTTCTCGAAGTACCCGGCACGTTCGTAGAACTCGCTCAGGCGAGCGGAAAGGTACGCGGGGTACCCCTCCTCGCCCGGCATCTCCTCGAGTCGGGAGGAGATTTCGCGCATGGCCTCGGCCCACCGGGAGGTGGAGTCGGCCATCAGCGCCACGTCGTACCCCATGTCGCGGAAGTACTCCGCATGGTAATCCCCGTGTACACGCAGGATTCGCGTGCCGCGACGGGCATGTTCGACGTGTTGGCGATGAGGCAGGTCCGGTCCATCAGCGCGTTGCCGGTGGTCGGGTCCTCCAGTTCCGGGAAGTCCTCGATGACCTCGGTCATCTCGTTGCCACGCTCACCACAGCCGACGTAGACGACGATGTCCGCGTCGGCCCACTTGGCGAGCTGGTGCTGGGTGACCGTCTTCCCGGACCCGAACGGACCGGGAATGGCGGCCGTTCCGCCCTTCGCAATCGGGAACAGGCCGTCGAGTACGCGCTGGCCCGAGATGAGCGGTTCCGTCGGGGTCTCCTTGTCGACGGTCGGGCGCTGCTGGCGCACCGGCCACTCCTGGTGCATCTGGATCTCCTCGCCGCTGTCCAGTTCGACGACCGTCTCTTCGACGTTGAAGTTGCCCGATTCGATGGCGACGACCTCGCCACCCTCGGAGTCGGGCGGGACCATCACCTTGTGGTCGATACTCGGCGTCTCGGGGACGGTGCCGACGATGTCGCCGGCCTCGACCTCGTCGCCTTCCTCGACTTCAGGGGTGAACTCCCAGGTCTTCTCCAGGTCAATGCCCGGCGCGTCGACACCGCGGTCGAGGAACGCCGACCCCATCTTCTCTTCGAGCACGTCGAGCGGGCGCTGGACACCGTCGTAGATGGCGTCGAGCATGCCCGGCCCGAGGTCCACGGAGAGGGGCGAGCCCGTCCCTTCGACGGGTTCGCCGGGGGAGACACCGGAGGTCTCCTCGTACACCTGAATCGTGGTGATGTTTCCTTCGATCTCGATGACCTCGCCCATCAGCCCTTCCGAGCCGACGTAAACGACGTCGTTCATCCGGGCGTCGAGGTCCCGAGCCGTTACGACCGGTCCCGAGACGCTTTCGATAATGCCGTCCTCGCGGACGTCTGTGTCTGTTGCTTGACTCATGGTTAGTCCTCGTCCATCAGGTCGATACCGATGGCTCGCTTGATCTGTTCACGCAGTCCGCCGCTCCCAGTGCCGCCGCCGAGCGTGACCATCACCGGCTCGACACTCGTCTCCGCGTCCTGCCTGACACCGCGTGAGAGATGCGACAGGTCGTCGTCGTGCATCACGACGATACCGACGTCGTCGTCGTCGAGCATCTCCTCGACGGCGTCGTCGAGCTGCTCGTCTTTCTCGTCAGCAGGCACGTCCGCGAACTTGCGGACGCCAGCCAGCCGAAAGCCCGTCGTGAACTCCGGGCTTCCGATGACAGCGATCTCCTGGCTCATAGTATCACCAGCTCCTGTTCGATCTCGTCGGGGCCGAGGCCGGCCTCGCGACCGCGGGCGATGGCCCGGATGTTGTCGACCTCGCGCTCCTTTTTGAGGATGTACGACAACACCGGACAGACCGACAGCGGATAGCGGTTCGAGAGCCGGTCGGCGTATTCGAGCAGCGCCGCGTCCAGCGCCCGCTCGAAGTCGATGAGGTTGTCGGCCTCCTCAAGCGCCGACAGCGCCTGATCGAGGTCGTCGCCGTACTTGCTCTCGCGAACGGCACTGACCAGTTGGTCGAGATTCGTCGACAGCTGTGCGACCTCCTGTGCGTCGAACAGCTGGCCGCCCTCGATGAAGTACTCCGAGGGGTCGAGGTCCGCGCCACTGCGGGCCAGCCGGAGCGCGTTCCGGAGGTTGCGGAAGTCGACTTCCGTCTCCAGGAACTCGACGTACAGCCCGGTCGGGCTGTCGATCTCCGGATTGTCCGGCAAGCCGGACAGCAGTGTTTCGTAGAAGGCGCGGTCGAGCGCGTTCTCCAGAGGCACGAGGACGCCGCTTTCCTCGTAGACGTCGAACGCCTCGGCCATCGTGTCACCGAAGATAGTGTCGTCGAGCTGCTCGACGACCTCCTCGATAGAACCGGCGTTCAGCAGGTCCTCGATACGCCGGTCGGTGAACTCGCCGGCCCGGATGAGGTCGTCCTCGACCTCGGTCCGCTCCGCGTCAGAGTAAAGCCCGCGGATGACGGTCTTGACGTTCCACACGTCGAACTTCCGCAGGTAGCGGGCGATGTAGTCGTACAGCGCCCCCTCGGACCAGCGAAGCAGGTCGTCGAAGTGTTTCGCGAGGTTGCGGTTCAGCGCGTACTCGACGAGGTCGACGCCGTCGTACCGGGAGCCGAGCGCGTTCATTTCGGTCTCGTACTCCGTTTCCTCCATGAAGCGGGCTATCTCGCCCGTCCCCATGCGGACCAGCTTCCGGTAGTCGTCATCGTCGAACAGGGACGCGCTTCGGGCACGAACCCGTGCGATGACGTACTCGTAGTTGCTTCCCTGGCCGCTCGTTCCCGTTCGCGAACTCATTGGTCTTCGAACAGGCGGTCGCTGATTGCTTTCAGGTTGTCCTCCCAGACGTCCTCCAGGATGGAATCGAACGTGTTGT
The DNA here is from genome assembly GCF_009741785.1 of Haloarcula sp. CBA1122. NCBI lineage: Archaea > Methanobacteriati > Methanobacteriota > Halobacteria > Halobacteriales > Haloarculaceae > Haloarcula > Haloarcula sp. CBA1122. Next base: position 16,243 of record NZ_WPCB01000014.1, on the reverse strand, counting down.
TCACACGGACTCGCGACTCACCGCTCTCGACGACGACGCCGCCGAGGCAGTCCCGCTCACCGGCGTACGTCGCGCCGTCGTAGTCATCGAGTACATCCTCGAGAAGCGACTGGTCCGACGCACGGCCGTACACCGACAGCTCGTCGCTGTCGTCGAATTCATCGACGGCGGCGTCAAGCAGTGCGCGTGTCAGTTCCTCTCGTCGGTCCCCTTCGAGGGCCGCAAGCGCGTCCTCTACGTCGCCGTGAACGTCTTCGAGGATGTCACGCCGGGCGTTGAGTCGAGCCTGTTTGGCCTCGAGCTTCGCGGAGGAGAGTCGCTGCTCTCGCTCCTGCTCGATGGTCCGCTCGACCTCGGCCTCGCGTTCCTCGTGGATCTGCTCGGCGTCGGCCTCGGCGTCGGCGATAATCTCCTCGGCACGTTCGTCGGCCGCGTCGCTAATCTCCTGAGCACGCGCGCGGGCCTCGTCGCGGATGTCCTCTACGACTGTTTGAAGGCTCATTATTGGAAAAGGGAGAGAGTGGTTAACCGAGGATGAAGACGACGACCAGCGCGAGAATGACGAGCGTTTCCGGCAGGACTGTCAGGATGAGCCCACGGCCGAACATGCTCTCGTCTTCTGCGATTGCGCCGACGGCGGCGGCCCCGATCCCACGTTCCGCGTATCCCGAACCGAGCGCAGCCAGCCCGACAGCGAGGGCTGCAGCAGCTTCTCCCGGGATAGCCGGAGCAGCGGCGCCACCTTCTTGCAGTACAGCGTTGACAACGAGTGCGATAGTTTCTATCATGTTGTTGAGATCCTCTCTGAGGTTGCTCGTGTCCGAACAGGCGTATGTGACTCCACGGACTTCATAAAGCTTCCCAAAACACTTCGTCAAGATGCTGTTCCGTGGGTTTAGCCGCGCTCTCAACCACGGTTGTCATCTGGTACCAGCCCCCGAGTACGCGACGGTAGGGCAGTAGCTACCGGAGTACCGACAAATATCGGAAGTAAGGTCGATAGCGGTCAGTCGTCAGTGGTGTAGGTCCGCTCGTAGCCGAACGGGTTGTACCGCTTGCCGCCGCCCTCGAAGAACTTGCCGAAGAACTCCACGTATTCGAGACGCACACCCTGTAGTCCGGCACTGGTGATACCCAGTACGAGGACGAGGAGGTGCCCCAGCACAAGGACGAGCAGTCCACCGACGAGACCAGCGATGCCCGAGTGCATCAGGCCTCCGAACATGACCTCTGTGACTTCGTGGCCGTGGTAGACGCCTTCCTCGAGGTAGTAGCTCGGTGCGTGACTGATACCGAAGTGCCACGCTCCGTCGTCCGTGACGAACACACCGAAGAACAGCAGATTGACCACGAAGGCCATCCCGGCCTTCGCCAGGAGTACTGCTGCCAGTCGCGTGTACGACAGCACGTTCACGAACACGTTGAGGAACTCGACGACTTCGATGGGGTCAGCGAGCGCCAGCAACACGAGGCCAGCGAAAAACACCAGCAACCACGCTGATATCGGGAACCCACCGACACTGAACAGGTCGATAGCCGGGAGCCCGGCGAAGCCGAGCGGGAACGGGTTCCCGGCAAAGATGCCTTCCTCAGCGGTGTAGAGGAAGTCCGGTGCCGAGCCCGCTGCGCCGGAGAACACCCAGGCCCAGAGGCCAAACAGCATCAGGAGCCAGGAGCCGCTCTCGGTGACGGCGTCCCAGAGGCCGTGGTTCAGGTTCTCGATGAAGTCGAACGTCCACCCCACAGCGAGGTGGAGCATCCCGGCCAGCAGACTCAGCGTCAGCCACCCGATCGCGTACTCGCCGTACGCCGGCTGCAGTCCCTTGTGGAACGGCGCCCCTTCGAACCCGAGGGCAGGCCACACGACGTTCGAGATTGTGTGCAGGCCGAAGATCTCGCCGTACAGCAGGCCAAACAGCATCGTGAATCCACCGGCCCACATTCCGACACCCCCGAGGCTTTTCAGCACATCGCTGTCAACCGCTGAGTACAGCCCGTAGCCGAGCGCGAGTACAGCAGTCCATACCCGACGTCACCGATCATGAACCCGAAGAAGGCCGGGAACGTCAGGAAGAAGGCGACCGTCGGGTCGAACTCGCCGTACTTCGGCCGGTTGACGACCTCGACGAGGTCCTCGAACGGCTTGACGCCTTTCGGGTTGTCCTGAATGACTGGCGGCGCGTCGTCACCCATCGTGATGACGCCACCGTCAGCGACGGTTTCCTGCGGTTGGCGCTCGCTCTCCGGTTCGGGAGCATCGACGGAGCTTCCGACGGGTTCGCCGCCGTTGCCGCCTTCCCGCTCGACTTCTTCGTGGGACTCTGCGTGCCCCTCGCTGTCGTACTCGGCGATTTCGATCCTGTCGATGTCGACAGCGTCGCCGACAGTACTCGAAAGGGCCCGCTCGAACTCCTCGTAGCGCTCGTTCGGAATCCAGCCCTCGGCGATGAAGGCGTTTTCCGTCGTTGCGAAGGTGAGCGGCGCTTCGCCCTTCTGGGCCTCGATAGCCAGTTTCTCCTCGGCCGCGAGCAGGAACCCGGCGTGGTCGAGTCGGAGTTCGTTGAGTTCGTCCTCGACGGTCGAGAGCTTCGATTCGAGCTGCTGTTTCTCGTGTTCCAGCTCTTCGAGATACGCCGTCGGGTCGCCGTCGCCGTCGGGGATTTCGAGTCGGGAGAACGTCGCCCCGACGAGCGCGTCCTGCAGGGCGTCTTCGTCGGCCTGTGCGAACACGGCGACGATGCCGTCCTCGGTGAACAGTTCGAACGTCCCGACGTCGCTGTCTGCGAGGACAGCCTCGATCTCGTCGCTGTCGCCCTCGCCGACAACGACGGACAGCGAGTCGTAGCCACGGAGCAGGTCGAGATCAATGCCCAGCGCAACGAACGGCGCCATCGTGTTGATCTGGTCCTCAACAGCCCGGAGTTCGTCCCGGACATCGTCACGCCGGTCGTCGAGTTCGTTGACCGCTGTCCGAACCTCGTCGAGTTGCTCCTCGATCGCCTCGTCGGTGACAACTCGGGTTGGGCCGGCGTCCTCCTCACTGACGTCCAGAATGGACTGTAGCGAGCGAACCGTGACAAGCTTGTCCGAAACCTCGTTGGTTCCGGTAAGCGAGTTCCCCGGTTCGAATCCGTCCCAGGAGCCATCATACTCGGTGACGTGGAGCATATCGAGGTCGTGGACGGCCTCAATAGTCTGCTCCATCGCGCGTTTCGACCCCGTCACCGAGACGCGGCACATCTTCTCAGGTCTGAGCATGCACCGCCTCCTCAAACAGGTCTGTGACGTATTCGACTACCTCGTCGATCTGTTCACTTGCCTGCTGTTCGAGGTCGTCGCGAGCGCTCTCACCGTCTTCGATGATTTGCTCGCGTTCGGCCTCGATCTCTTCGCGAGCCGATTCAAGACGGTCCTCGGCAGCCGCCTCGGCCTCTTCCCGCGCGGATTCGCGGATCTCGTCGGCCTCCTCGCGAGCCTCCGCGATGCGGTCTTCGCGGTCTTGTTCGGCCTCTTCGACGATCTCGTCGGCCTCCTGCTCGGCCTCCTGTATCCTGTCAAGAACTTCTGGCCGTGGCATTCTCTAATCATGTGAGCGTTGCCAGAGCGGCTATTTGGTAGTTGCGAAGTTTCCCCGTGTGATAGAGCGGCCAAAATCCGGGGAATTATGACCGCCAAGTCCTAAGCTGGCAGTAATGGGAGTCCTCGAGAACAAGGCCCGCGCGCGGACGTTCTACAAGTATCTCTCGAAGGTGTACGACCAGATCAACCCCTTCATCTGGGACGAGCGGATGCGCGACGAGGCGATTGCGATGCTCGATCTTTCGCCCGACGACAAGGTCCTCGATGTCGGCTGTGGCACCGGCTTCGCCACCGAGGGGCTGCTCGAACACGTCGATACGGTGTACGGGCTCGACCAGAGCCCCCACCAGCTCTCGAAAGCGTTCGAGAAGTTCGGCAAGTTCGGCGACGTGCGCTATCATCTCGGTGACGCCGAGCGACTCCCGTTCAAGGACGACAGTTTCGATGCGGTGTGGTCCTCGGGGTCCATCGAGTACTGGCCCAACCCCGTCGACGCGCTTGCGGAGTGTCGCCGACTGACCAAACCCGGTGGCAAGGTCCTCATCGTCGGCCCCGACTACCCGAACTCGACTGTCTTCCAGAAGATGGCCGACGCCATCATGCTGTTTTACGACGAAGAGGAAGCCGACCGGATGTTCACTGAGGCCGGATTCGAGGAGTTCGAACACCACATCCAGCAGTCCCGACCAGGTAGTCCGCGAGCGATTACGACGATTGCAGAAGTACCCGAGTAAGCCCTTCAGCCACGAGCAAAGCGAGTAGCCGCTTTTTCGCCCACGTTTTTGCGGTGAGCGGTAACCGGAGGTTACCCGAGCCGGAAAAAGGTGGTCCGGCAGTCCCGACCAGGTAGTCCGCGAGCGATTACGACGATTGCAGAAGTACCAGAGTAACAGCGACCATAGAGCCGCTTTCTTCCGTGCTACGCCGATCCACTGACGGGAACCCGTACTCGGTCGCCGTCCTGTGTGGTGACGGTAACCGTGTACTCTCCACGGGGTTCGACAGTCCAGAGAGAGCCGTCTGTACCGGTCGTCCCGATCCGTTTACCGTTTATCCTGACAGTCGCATCCGCCGTGGATCCCGTACTGTTGTCGCTGACCGTGACGAGCAGCGGTCCGGACTCGAAGGACTGCTCGACTCGGACGCGAACTGACTGGTTCACGTTCGTCGCTACTTCCGACCGGTCGACTGTCGTCAGTTCGAGGTGCTGGGTTTCGTAGAAGACATTCGTCGTGCCGCCGTCGAGATAGGCCGTTAGCTGTCCGTTCGAGTGATCGGCCTGAATCTGGTAGATGGCACTCCGGCCGTACGTCTGGACGGACGGGTACTGTTCGCTGTAGAGCCACGGGTAGAGAGTCTCCGCCCGCGTGTTGACCGCACGGAGGGAGTCGTTGGTCCGGGCGAACTGGTCGATTGCCGTCTGTTCGCGGTCCTGTCCGAGATACGTCTCACGCGTGTACCGACCGTCTGCGACCGTCGACAGCATGTACCCCTCGGACGAAACCTCGACGTATACCGTGTTCGGCTCGGTATTACCGGCGGTTTCAGCGCTGATACGCTGACTAATCGGGCCACGGGACGTCTTGAGCACGCCCCTGTTGTTTTCCAGCCGGAAGCGCTGGTTCGGTGACAGTGAGTAGTCCGGTGCGGTACCAGCGGTCGCCCGAATCCGGTCGAGTCGGGTGGCCAGTTGACGTGACTCTGCGTCGAGCAGCGCCCGCTGTCGCAGGAACTCCCTAGCGGTTATCGCACCGTTTGCGTACTGCTGGATCGCGATCTGATTCCGTTGTTCCAGACTCGTTCGCTTGCTTTCGATGTTGGTCAATGTCTCGTCGACGAGGCGGTCGCGGGCGGCCTCGCTGTCCTGCTGGAAGAACTTCCGTTCGAACGTCGTCGTCGCGTAGTCGCTCCGCAGGTCACTGGATCCGGCTGCAACCGCGACGCCGACATCGATCGACGATTGGTTGTACGTCGTCGACCTGACGTCGCTGGCCGGGATAGTGAGATGGTTCGTCGTGTTGTCGACAACCGTGATCTGTGGCAACTGATCGCTGCCGTCAGCGGTCTGGGCCGGCGAGGCGAACCCAGTCACTGGGGCAGCCACGGAGACGACCATGAGGAGGATCACACCGACTGCGGGGAGGGGACGCATCAGCATCGAATACTCGCCCACCGTACAAAAATCTCCCCATTCTCCATGTATCAATAATGACCTGAGAAGCCACGAGACCTTTCAAAGCGTCCGCTGACGTTTTATTCTCGGATGGAAAGGGTTTTGCCCCCAGAACGTTCATCGGTGAACGAGAATGACCCCGCGGGTATCAGGTGCCCTCCTCCTCCTTGTCCTGTTTGCCCTGTTGGCGACCCCGCCGCTTGCGACAGCGGCGGCAACAGATACCGTCCCCGCCCAGCAGACGACCGGGACGCCGACACCGGTCGCGGAGAACACGACGTTCGCTCTCCAGATCCAATCGAACGGCGATGCCAAGTGGACGATAACAGACACCTACGCGCTCGACGAATCCGAAACTGAGTGGTTTAGGAACACCGGTGAGCAGTTCGCCAGCGAGGACACCGAGGCAGTGTGGCTGCCGTCGTTCCGGGAAGCGAGCGACGAGGCCAGTGCCGTCACCGGCCGCGAGATGGAGATTACCGACGTCGACCGTCGGTACGAGGTGTCAGACCGCAAGGGGCAACTGATCCTCGAGTTTACGTGGACGAACTTCGCAGTCGTCACCGGCGAGAACATCGTCGTCGGGGACGCGTTCAATTCAACGGACGGTACGTGGTTCGGGACGCTAACTGCGGACCAGCGACTCGTTATCTCGCCACCGCCTGAGTACGGGGTGGAGAGCGCCCCGAGCGCCGTCGACGACGGAAAGCTGGTTTTCGAAGGACGGCGGACGTTCGAGCCGGGGTACCTGTCCGTTGTGTACACTGGCGAACAACCGGATACCCAGACGCCGGCAGAAACCCCTGGATCGATGTTCGGCGGCGTCGACTCGACCTGGATCGGCGGGGTCGTGCTGATGGTGCTGCTCGTCGGGGCCGTCGGTTACATGTTCAAGACCGGATACACTGACGCGCTGCCATCGGTTGCTGCCGGGACCGACGACGACGGAGACGACAGTACCGGGACGGCAGCCCCGGTGAGCGACACCACAGCCTCGGACGACGTCGACGTCGAACTGCTGAGCGACGAGGAACGCGTCGAACGGCTCCTGGAAGAAAACGGCGGACGGATGAAGCAGGCTCGCATCGTCTCCGAGACCGGGTGGTCGAACGCGAAGGTGTCGCAGTTGCTCTCAGCGATGGACGAGGAGGGCCGCATCGACAAACTCCGTATCGGTCGGGAGAACCTCATTTCGTTCCCGGACGAAGAGATCACCGACTTCGACGAGTAACTGTCCGGACTATTTGACTGTAAACGAGCCGGGCGTGGTTTCTGGTTCGAAAACGTTTATTCGCTGTCCGGTCGGACGTCTCAGCATGAAAATCCTTGTCACGGTGAAGGAGGTGGCAGCCGTCGACGACGAGTTCGAGATCGACGGACTCGCTATCGACGACCGGTACGTCACAGCCGACCTCAACGAGTGGGACGAGTACGCTGTCGAAGCGGCCGTCCAGATAAAGGAGGCCCACGACGACGTCGAGGTCGTCACCGCCACTATCGGCCCGTCCGAGACGGACGAAACGATCCGGCAAGCGCTGGCGAAAGGGGCCGACCGAGCGATCCGTGTCTGGGACGACGCACTCGATGACGCCGGCCTGCTGGACCCCGAAACGAAGGCCCAAGTGCTGGCCGCCGTCGCTGCCGAGGAAGACCCCGATCTGGTGCTGACCGGTGTCCAGTCCGCCGACGACGGGTTCGGGGCGACCGGCGTCACGCTGGCCGACAAACTCGACATGGAGTGGGGCGCTGTCGTCAACGACCTCGACCTCGATCTGGAGGCAGGTGTCGCGAGCGTCCACCGGGAACTGGAAGGCGGCGTCGAGGAACTCACCGACATCGAGATTCCGGCCGTCCTGACGATACAGACCGGGATCAACGACCCACGCTACGCGAGCCTTCGGGGCATCCGGCAGGCCCAGAGCAAGGAGCTCGCGGAGTACAGCCTGGCGGATATCGGCCTCGACGCGGCCGGGATCGAGAGCCCGCTGGAACAGACCTCGCTATACGAGCCTGAAACCGAGGGCGAGGCGACGGTGTTCGAGGGGAGTCCCGAAGAGACGGCGACCGAATTGGCTGAACTGCTCGCGGAGAAGGGGGTGACCAGCTAATGTCGGTCCTCGCTATCGCCGAACACCGGCGTGGGGAGCTCCGACCGGTGAGCTTAGAACAGTTAGCAGCCGGTCGCGATCTCGCCGACGAACTCGGCGGCGAGCTACACACCGCCGTTATCGGCGGTGACGTCGAGGCGTTCGGGGCAGAGCTGAACCGCGAGGGCGTCGACACCGTCCACACCGTCGATATCGGCGAGGAGTTCAACCACGACGTGTACACGCAGGTCGTCACCCAACTGGCCACGGAGCTGGACCCGACCGTCCTCCTGATGCCCAACAGCGTCAACGGCCTCGATTACGCGCCGGCAGTCGCCAACCGGCTGGACCGGCCGCTCGTGACCGACGTAGTCGACATCGACGCCGAGGACGGCCTCACTGCAACCAGAGAACTGTACGGCTCGAAAGCCGAAACGACAATCGACGTCCACGCCGACCAGGCGGCCGTGACCATCCGTCCGGCTGAGTGGCCGACCATCGAAGCGGACGGGGATGCTGCCATCGAGGCGTTCGACGCGACCATCGATGAGAGCGCCGTCAGGTCCACGGTAAAGGGCTTTGAGGAGGTCGGCGGTGGCGATATCGACATCACGGACGCGGACGTGCTGGTGTCCGTCGGCCGCGGTATCGAGGAAGAGGAGAATCTGGATATCATCCACGACCTCGCTGAGGCGCTGGACGCGACGGTGTCGGGTTCGCGGCCGCTCATCGATAACGGCTGGCTGGCGAAGGACCGCCAGGTCGGCCAGAGCGGGAAGGTCGTCACCCCGGACGTGTACATCGCCATCGGCATCTCTGGGGCCGTCCAGCACGTCGCCGGGATGAAGGGCTCGGACACGATTGTCGCCATCAACACCGACCCGAACGCACCGATCTTCGATATCGCCGACTACGGCATTCAGGACGACTTATTCGAGGTCGTCCCGGCACTTATCGAGCAGTTCCAGTAGCCACGATACACTGAATCGCGGGTGACAAGGTACTTTTTATGGTAGTCCTAAGGGAGCGGTAATGGAGTATCTCGAGCGCCGGCGGGACCGGGTCGAGGAGCGGTTGGAGGCTGTCCTCGACAGCGTGGAGCCGGACGAACTCGCAGACGAAGTGCGTCATGTGGCGCTTTCCGGGGGGAAGCGGGTGCGGCCGACGGTGACAGTGCTGGTGTGTGAGGCGCTGGGCGGGGAGCCGGCCGATGCTGTCGATTTCGCGGTCGGCATCGAGCTCGTCCACAACGCCTCGCTGGTCATCGACGACATCATCGACGAGTCAGAACTCCGGCGGGGGTCCCCGGCTGCCTGGGAAGCCTTCGGCCACGGCCCGGCCATCATCGCCTCCGATGGCCTGCTCGGCGAAGCGTTCAATCTATTCTCGACGGACGAGCGCGCCATGCAGACCGTCTCCGAGTCGATGGTCGAACTGGGCGAGGGCGAGGCGATGGAACTGGTTGCGGAGCCCTCCAACGAGAAGGAGTACATGGAACTGGCCCGCCGAAAGACCGGGGCGCTGTTCCGCGCTGCGGCGGAACTTGGAGCTATCGCCGCCGACTCGGACCCGTACACGGTTGAGGCGGTCGGTCAGTACGCTGAACGGGTTGGCGTAGCCTTCCAGATGCGCGACGACGTACTCGATGCGACGGCCGACGCCGAAACGCTGGGCAAGCCGGCCGGGACCGACGCGGAGATGGAGCGGCCGTCGCTGGTGGAAGTGACGGAACTGACGACCGAGGAGGCAAACGAGCGAGCGCGGGCCGAGTCCGACGCCGCGCTGGAGTCGCTGTCGACCATCGACGCCCCGGAGTCCCAGTCGATGGAGTACCTGCGCGACCTCGCGGAGTTCGTCGTTGTCCGCGAGCGGTGAGGACCGATCCGAACGGGAGGGCTTTTGCCCGCTGCTCGATTACGCCCGGCAATGACAGTTATCGGTATCGTCGGGCTGCCGGGCAGCGGGAAAAGCGAGGCAGCGAACGTCGCCGCCGAGATGGGCGTGCCGGTCGTGACGATGGGCGACGTCATCCGCGAGGAGTGCCGCGACCGCGGGCTTGACCCCGCGACAGACCACGGGACGGTCGCGAAGGCGCTCCGAGAGGAGAACGGCCCCGCCGCTATCGCCGAGCGCTCGCTACCGATGATCGAGGCAGAACTCGAATCGAACGACACCGTCCTCGTCGACGGTATCCGGTCGGACGTAGAGGTCGAAGCGTTCGAATCGGCGTTCGGCGACACGTTCCTACTCGTCGAGGTAGACGCTCCGTTCGAACTGCGGGCCGACCGCCTCGACCTCCGTGGACGGGACACCTCGGCGGAGGACGGCGGCGAATCGCTCGAGGACCGCGACGCTCGCGAACTCGGCTTCGGAATGGGCGAGGCCATGGAGATGGCCGACCTGACCATCGAAAACACGGAGACGCTGGCCGCGTTCCAGCGGACTGTTCGTACACTGATTCGGGACGGTCCGGAGGCACTCGACCAATGAGCGCCGTCTACTCCGTCGACATCCGAATCGAAGTCCCCGTCAACGACACTGAAGTGACCGACCGGGTCGCTGACGCGGTCCGGAATCTCTTCCCGGAGGCCGACCCGTCCCACCAGCACGGCGAACTCGTCGCCGAAGTCCACACGATGGACGGGTTCTCCGAGCTGCTCCACCGGCGGGAAATCCTGGATACAGCCCGGTCGGTCTTCTTCGATAATCTGGAGGGCGACACCTTCGCGTTCGACGTGAAGAAGCAAGCGGCGTTCGAAGGCCGAATCAACTTCGCGGTCGGTGACCCCTCTGAACTGGGCGACATCCACGTGAACGTGACCGTCCACGAACCGACGGCCGAGGAGTACATCGACTACGTCGCGCCGCCGACCGAGGACGGCCAGCCGGTCTACGACGAGGACACATGACGACGACCATCTGTTTCGACCTCGACGACACGGTCGTCCATTACCCGGAGCCGTACAAGAACATCATCCGCCGGACGGTCGAGGCCCACGGCATTGAGTACACGGACGAACTCCGGGCGGTTAGCAAAGACGCGTTTTATACGGCCTTCGAGGCACTGGAGCCGGAGCCGTACCGTCAATCTATGGCCGCCGTCGTCGAGGCGGCCGGAGCGGACGCCGACCTCGCTGCGGTGGTCGAGACGCTCAGAGAGACCGAGTACGCGTCGACGACCGTGCCCGACGCGGCCCGGGATAGCCTGACCGCACTCGCTGCCGACAACCAACTCGCAATCGTCACCAACGGCGTCCGGGACTGGCAACGTAGGAAGCTTGCCCATCACGGGTTAGCTGACCTGTTCGACCGCTTCGTCGCCTCCTACGAGGTCGGCGCACACAAACCGGATAGCGCGCCGTTCGACCGGGTCCGGGAGGAGCTGCCGGCCGACGAGTATGTGATGGTCGGTAACGAGTACGAAACCGACGTTGAGGGCGCCCGCAACGCCGGTTTCGTGCCGATTCATTACGAGTCGGGCGACGACGGCGGGCCGGACCTCTGGGATTCTATCGACGCGCTGGTGTAGCACATACAACTGCCGGCACAGAACGCCGTGGGTATCAGAGGCGGTCAGCCGGCGGTTTCAGGCCAGAAGGGCGGTGAGGATGATGCCGGTGTTCCACGCCGTCACCGCGACGCCCAGCAGCGCCAGTCCGAGCGGGACACCGATGGAGTACGGCCAGGAGACGTACTTCCAGATGGCGAAAAAGCCCACGAACACGGCGGCTTTCAGGCCAGTCAGCACCAGCAGTGCGTGCTGTTCCAGCAGTAGCTTGACGACCGGACTGAGCTCTGTCACGCCGGTAATGCTGTAACCGACGAGCGTCGTGACGAGGTCGCCGACGCCGAAGAAGGCGACGGCAACCACCCACAGGGCGACGGCGGTGTTCGACGGGCCGGTGAGTCGGGCGGGCTGCCGCCAGTTCATAGCCCCCGCTACTGCTCCACAGCACTTCGTTAGTGGTAGCTTCAATGACAACTACAGTGGTAAGCTGCTCTTTCGACCGCTGGGCCTGTCGTACTGTGCTGAGCGCCGAGTCAGCGTAGAGAGACAGTGCGTCGGGGTGTTCCCGTCCGAAGTGAGCAGATACTGCGGGTAATCTCCTCTTTCCAAACGGGATTTCCTGAAGGAACAGCGACCGCGCTACCGCTGGGAGCACATGGACAAATTCAGAGCCCGCTCACGAATATCGCGAGCCACTCACCGAGTTCGCGGCGCTTGCTGACCCGGACCGACTCGACCCACTTCACCCACTGGAAGCCACGGCGGCCCGGTGCGACGAGTCGGAGCGGGTAGCCGTGCCCGTGGGCCAGGCGCTCGCCGTCGACGTGGGTGGCCAGCACGGCATCGCGGGCCTCCGACAGCGGGAGGCTCCACCGGTAGCCGGTCACCGAGCGGAACTGGACCCACGCCGCCGCGTCGTCGGGGTCAACGGCGTCGAGCAGGTCACCGACCCGAACGCCCTGCCACTCGTGGCCGGAGTACCAGCCGCTCGTACAGTCAAGTATCGCCGATTCGGTCGCGTCCGGCGAGAGTTCGTCGGCGGCGTAGCTGGTCTCCTGAGCGACTCGGCCGGCAACCGACAGCGACCAGTCGGCCGCGTCGACCGGGTCCGGGTCGTCGGCGACCCAACTGGTGACGGGGTACCGGTTGCCGTCGTCAGTCCCTTCCTCCCGCGAACCGGTGTACCGGCGGTCCGCGCCGGCCGAGTCGAGCGCGTCGTTGACTGGCCCCTGAACTCGCCAGAGGAGCGCGCCGGCAGTCACCAGCCCGGCGTACCGGAGGACGTCCCGGCGGCCGCCACGGGTGGCCTGTCTTGGAGAGTAGAACCGAGCACGGAGATGCACCAGTAGCAGTGGCGGGACCAGCAGGCCGAGCGCGACGTGCAGGTGAAACAGCCCCCACGGCCCGAGGTCGAGCGTGCCGCCGAATATCCACCAGACGCCGGTGCCGAGCGCGCCCAGCGCGACTGCCGCCAGGACGACCGAGAGGACGCGAGTCCCGGTCAGCCGCGACGGAGCGACGCGGTGGGAAACGCGGTGGAGCTTCACCGGCAGGAGGAGGATCAGCACGACGCCGGAGAGTGCGTGGATGTCGATTATCCACGCGCTGCTGGGGATGCCTGCGAAGATGGTGGCGACACCGGTGGCAAGCAGCGTCGCCACCGCCGCGAACAGCCCCCAGTCGACCGCCCGTGGCGTGGGCGTCAGCCGGCGGATGGCCATGCTATCGGTTAGCACTGGAACGGTTTATACTGCCATCCCTGCGTAGCGGCGTCAGTACGACTGCCGCAGGACCGTCTCGCCGCTGGCGTTCCGGACGACGACAGTGTCGCCGTCGTTGTTCCAGACCGCCCCGTTCCGGCCCCAGTACCGTTCCGTGTCAGTGTCGGTTCCGCTTCCGGTGTAGAGGGTCACCGACGCGTTCGGGTCGAGGGTCAGGTCCGTGAACGCGTACTGGTGGCCGGCTTCGTCGCTGACTGTCCACCCGGAAAGGTCGAGAGCCGCGTCACCGGTGTTCGTGAGCGTGACGTACTCGTCGTTCAGGTTCTCGTTGTCGTTGCCCGTCGCATCGGGATGGATTTCCGCGATTTCGACGCCGCTGGCACTCTCGGTCCCGCCGTCGGCGATAGCCGTGTGGGTCACTGCGTCCGGGTCCGTACAGCGCCAGAGCCCGCGTCGGTCGGAGCGGGCAGCGTCCTCGGCCACGTAGAATCGGTCGGTGCGGGAGAATTCACTGTCGTATACCCTCGCATGACCAGTCTCGACGAGTCGGTAGTTGAACAGCGTCCCGTCGAGGACGACGTAGGCCAGCAGTCGGTCGTAGTAGCCGCGGCGGTCCAGATTCTGGTCGAACGCGAGCCCGACTGTCTCGCCCAGCAGTTGTTGCTTGGCGAGCGACGACGCGTTTGTGCCGGCCCTGCGGAGGCAGGACGCACCGGCGTCGGTCTCGGGGACGCCCTCGAACTCCGCGGGGTCGTTCTCTGTGTGGACTTCGGGCGTGTCGACACCGACCAGTCGGACCGTGTCACCAGTCCCGTTCTCGTAGGCGACCTGTATCGTATCGCCGTCGACGACAGCCGTGACGGTCACGGTGACAGCGGGCTCCGGAACGTCGACTGCTGACTGGCTGTCAACGGCGGTCCCCGCGGGCTGAGACGGAGAAGTAGTGAAGCCGCTGCAGCCGGCAGCGACCACGAGGACGACGACGAGACCGAACGCGAGCCGACGCATTGTCGAGATGTCGGTGGCCGGCGACACAAGGGTGCCGGTGTCGTCGGGCGGACTGTTATACGTCTGCCATGTCTGGGTTCCGGTAGGATGCTCGTCCCGCTACCAGTCAGAGATATCATGCGGACGCCGGTCAAAACGATCAGCCCCGACGCTCCGGTCATCGAGGCGGCTCAACGCCTCCGCGACGAGGATATCGGTTCACTCGTCGTCGAGGACGATGGCGGCTGTGTCGGCATCATCACGGAGAGCGATATCGTCGCCGTCACCGCAGCCGAGGGAGATACCAGAGCGCTGTCGGTCAGCGACGTAATGACCGAGACGCTGTTGACGGTCACGCCCGACGCGGACATCGAAACGGCCGTGGATCGGCTGCGGACGAACAACATCAAGAAACTGCCCGTCGTCGAGGACGGGTCTCTCGTCGGCATCGTCACGACGACCGACCTCTCGGACTATATCCCGCACCTCTCGCGGGCAAGGGGAGCGTTCGACGACCAGACCCAGCGAAAGCGGTTCACCCGGCCGGACACGCTGTACGAGAACGAGGACTGGACGTTCGAGAGCTACGGGACCGCCGACGGTATCGACGTGGGTGACCACGTCCAGTTCAGCAAGACGATATCCAAGGCCGATGTGGAGGCCTTCGCCGAGGCGAGCGGCGACACGAACAGACTCCACCTCGACGCGGCGTTCGCCGAGGGGACGCGCTTCGGCCGCCGGATCGCCCACGGAACGCTCGTTTCCGGAATTATCAGTGCAGCCCTGGCACGACTCCCCGGGCTGACAATCTACCTCTCCCAGGAACTGAGCTATCAGGGGCCCGTCGACATCGACGAGGAAGTCACGGCCCACTGCGAAGTCGTCGAGCGCATCAAGGACAACCGGTTCCGCCTGGCCACGGCCGTTGACGATTCAGAGGGGAACTGCGTCATCGAGGGTGACGCCGTCGTCATCTCCGACCCGATTCCGGACACAGCCTGAGCCGACAATCGGGCGCATCCTGTCACGTTCGAACAGGGCTGCTCGGACAGAACTCCCACCGCGTTTCATGTTTTGTGCTACCAAATAACAATTGTTAATAATCTGCTAGTAGATGTGTCTGTTATGGACGCTGTCGAACGGCCGACTTTCGAGACCAGCGCGGCGATGGAGGTGTATCAGCACGTCGAGCGACACGGGACGGCGGCACGGCACAGAGTCCGTGAGATGGTTGACCTCTCGCCGGAGGCGTTCGAGGAGGCACTGACACACCTCCTGTCGAAGGGGTACATCGAGGACGACGGCGGGACCCTGACGCTGGCGCTCGATGTCGGCTCGGTCGAGCAACACACCACGAACGGGCTGACGTACACGATTCGGCCGGCCCACAACGACGATTTCGAGGGACTCGTCCAGACCATTCGGAACGTGTCCAGCGACGGCACGTACGTCGTCGCCGAGAGCGTCGCCGAGCAGTTGCTGTACGAGGACGCCGTCACGCGACACAACACGGTCGAATCGCGGGTGTTCTTCGTCGCCACAGTCGACGGGGAGGTCGTCGGCTGGTGTCACCTCGATATCCCGCAACTGGACAAGCTCCGCGAGACGGCCCAGCTCACCGTCGGCGTCAGGGAAGAGCAGCGTGGCCAGGGCATCGGCAGCCAGCTCATGCAACGCGGGCTGGACTGGGCGAAGGCCAACGGCTACCGGAAGCTGTACAACAGCGTGCCGGCGATCACGGAGAACGCGATGGTGTTCCTCGAAGACCACGGCTGGAACACCGAGGGTATCCGCCGGAACCACTACAGCATCGACGGCGAGCAGGTCGACGAGGTGATGATGGCCTACACGTTCGACTGACGGCGGACCACCGGTTTCTCACTACAGCAGGACGGCCAGCGCCAGCGCGATCCAGACGATTTTCAGCCCCGTGTTGACGACGATGACTTTCGAGCCGAACTCCCGGCCCCAGATGCCGAACTGGAAGGGAATCGAGCGCTTGAACGTCGAGACGGCAAAGGAGATGATGCCGCCGACGAGCATCGTCGCCACGGCGGTCCGGGCAGTGAAGGTTCCGTTCCGGATGAGCGGCGCGATGACCGTCGCCCCCGAGGTCGTATCGAGGGCGTAGGCGGCGATGACTGGGATGGCCGCGCCGGGCAAGCCGAGCAGCCCAGCGAACCCGTCG
>NZ_WPCB01000009.1:0-94590 GCF_009741785.1 Haloarcula sp. CBA1122 | reverse complement strand
AGCGAGGTCACTGCGTGCGTCGTCGCGTACGCGCCGAGTTCGACTGCCGTCGGGCGACCGGGGCCGGCGGTCACCCGCGCCGGCGAGCGGGCGTCGACGACGAACACGACCGTCGTCGACACCCACTGCTCGTAGTTGACCGTCGACAGCGCTCCCCGCTTCGCGTACCCGCGCCAGTCGATGCGGCCGGCCGGGTCCCCGCGCTGATACTCCCGCGTCGAGTGGAAGGTGAAGCCATCGCCGGGGTCGTCGGTTGTGAGTTGGCCCACGCGGTCGGTCCCCTGGTCGGACAGCGGCGGTGCCTGGGCGTCAAGCTGACACACCAGCCTGTCATCGCCCTCCGCCTGTTGTCTCGCAGTCGCGACCTCGCCGGCTCCCGTACCCCGGACGCGGAGCCGCGGCTCGCCGAAGTCGTGTTCGCCTCGGCGGGCGATGAGCGTGTACTCGAGCGTGACTGATTCGCCGGCCGCAAGCGTCTCGCCGCCGCGTGGCGCCCCGTCCAGCACTGCGAGGTCAGTCGGAACGCCGTCGACGACCCGGATGTCCGACAGCGTCTGCTGGCCGCTGTTTGTCACCGTCAACTGGACTGCAACCGGGTGCCCCGGCGGCGCTGGAGTCGGGTCGACAGCCCGTGACACGACGAGTGCTGCCGGGACAGCAGCAGTCGACAGGATTCCGTAGGCCAGATACGAGAGCGGGAGTGTGGCGGCCAGCAGGAGTGTCCCGCTCCCCTCCCAGATGCCCGCTCCGGCGAGTGTCAGTGCGGCGACGATTGCGCCGCGCCACCGCATGGCTCGTCGGCCCATCAGTCCTGCACCTCCGTCACATCGCCCCAGTCGGCCCCGTCGGTCGCTGTGGTATCCGTTCCGTCCTCGTCAACCGGCGTTGTCCCGCCAGCTTCCGACTCGGAGTCAGCCGGGCCGTCCGCGGCAGTTGCGCCCTCGGTGGCGGTTCCGTCGACGTGGGCACCGTCAGACGCGCCGTCTGCGCTGGTCCCGACGGCTTCCCGCTCGGGAATCGACCCGTCGACGGCCCGCTGGAGGCTCCCGTCAGCCGCCCGCTGCAGGTCGGCGACCGCTGGGGCGACGACTGGCACCGGACGCGGCGCCTGCTGGCCGACCACTGTCGGCAACGCGTCGTCGGCCGCGACGCTGACTGCCGTCATCGCCCGTGCGCACCGCTTCCGGA
Organism: Haloarcula sp. CBA1122; assembly: GCF_009741785.1. Lineage (NCBI taxonomy): Archaea > Methanobacteriati > Methanobacteriota > Halobacteria > Halobacteriales > Haloarculaceae > Haloarcula > Haloarcula sp. CBA1122. Next base: position 93,402 of record NZ_WPCB01000009.1, on the reverse strand, counting down.
CGGCTTTTTCGGGAAACAGCCAGGCCCACAGGCGCGTGCGAAACGGTCGGTCCGGTGGCGTGACGGATTCGTCCAGTACCGCGGCGGCAACCGGGTCGTCCGTCCAGGTCCCCGCGGCTAACTGTGCTTTCACCGAGTCGGGGTCGTGGCCGCCCTGGACCAGTGCCTCCGTGAGCGCCGCCCGAAGTGGTTCCCGAACGGGGCCGACGCTCTCGGCGACCGGCCCGTCGTCGCGGGCCTGTGCAGCCGCCGCTTCGACGCGTTCCGCGAGTTCGGTTCCGGAGACAGCGTCGTCTGTCGGTGTCGTCTCCAGAAACCCCTCGGTGAACTTGTCGTCAGCAGTCCACGGCGACGGTGATACCGAGGGGTCGTCGGGCGTCCGGAAGAGCTTCCAGGAGGCCACGAGCACGCAGACGAAGAGGACGAGGACACCCGCCGCACTCGGCCCGGAATCCGCCGGCTCTGGCGTCCCTGTCAGCCCGAGGACCGCGCCGGCAGCCACGAGTAGCAGGCCACACAACACGGCGATTCCCAGCCCGACGCGACGGCGATTCACCCTTCGTCCTCCTGCTCGTCGCTCGCACCCACCAGCGCATCGTACGCGCTACGGGCCTGCTCGCGCCGGCTGTCGCTCGAATGGCCGCCGTATTCGACGTCCCGGAACGCCTCTGTCAGTGCTTCGACGGGTGCCCTCGGGAGGCCGCTGTCGATTGCGGCCCGGGACACCTCGCCGGGCGTCCGCGTCCGCCAGCGCCCGGGGACGACATGCTTGGCGAACGCACGCCAGAGGTCGCGAATCGATGGGAGAGCCGATTCGCCGCCGCCCGACGAGTCAGTGACCGACCCGCTCGGTCCGGGGTTAGACGCCGTAGTCGGGCGGTCCGTATCGCCGACCTGGCCAGCGATGTAGACACCGACCGCACCCAGTGCCACCCCGGCCCCAGCCACGACGGTACCGGCCGTGCCCCAGCGAACATAGCTCACTGTCACGATGACACACGAGCCGCCGAGCGTTGCAATCCTGCGTGGCGTGCTTTCAGCCCTGGCCACAGTGACCGCTCGATACCCGGCCGACCGGAGCCACCGCTGGAAGCGACGCCACAGCCCTGACAGCGTTAGCGGAAGCGATGTGAGCCACGTCGCCAGACGGGCGGCCAGTCGGCGGCCCATGTTCAGCGTGGCTTCGATACGGCCGACGAGCCAGAGTGCCGTTCGCCGGGTCCACTGAACGACGCGGGCGACGAAGCCAACCGCCGTTTCACCGCCGTTCTTGGCCGCGTATGCGACCGCCTGTCCGCCCGAGAAAGCAGCCGTCCGATAGTGGTACAGCGCGGCGACGCCCACGACTGCGAGCGCGACGACCAGCCCGTCCCGTTCCCAGAGCACGCCGATGACAAACAGCGAATCGAAGATTGTCCAGAGAATACCGACGCCGCGTGCGACCTTGGGGGAGTACATCACTGCGGCGATAGCGACGGTCACGACGGTTGCCACCAGCAGTATCGAACTTACCACGATGGTCCCGGTGTACGCGCCCCAGAGCGTCGTTCTCGCTGTCTGTCTGTCTGTTGCCGCTGTGACGGGAAGCGAGGGGTTTGCTGGGAGCGAGACGGCAACAGCGCCGTCAGCGCCAGTCTTTCCCCGGCGCTGGTCGCCGAGCGTGACAGTCGCGTTCTCGACCGGGTTTCCGTTTATCGTAGCGTTGACAGCGGCCCTGTCACCTGGTACCGGGAGGGCCTTCGCAGGCACGACGCGGACGTGTAAGTTCAGCACGTCGACGCGCGCGGACCCCTCGAACTCGCCGCGGGACACCGTTACTGCGGCGGTATCGCTGTCGGGGACTGTCAGTTGATACCGGCCGGCGGTGTCAGTTCGACCGACGATGTCGCCGTTGCGGGTCACGGTCGCGTTTCGGACTGGCACGCCGTCGACCGTTGCGACGAGCGGGACGGTCGACCCGGGGTACGGCTCGCCGAGCAGTGTCACGTTGACGCTCCCGCCGACACGGTACTGACCGGTGTCGTTGCCGGCCGCGGTCTGCTGGCGTGGGGCCGTCGAATCGGCCATCCCAGATGCGCCAGGAACCGTCCCAAATGCGCCAAGGGTACTTCGTGCGTACCCGTCCCCGTTTGAGACCGAGGTAGTCCCGCCAAGCGACAACACATCTCCTTCCACGAGGAGGCTTGCTGTTTCAGTATCTGATTGCTCGTCCGGTCGACGGTAGAACTGACAGGGCTCTGTTCCCGGCGATTCGACCGTTACGTTCAGCTCGCGCTGGTACGGAACCTGTGCGGTCACCTGGCCGCTCTGGTCAGTCCGGCCGACGTATCGGTCGTTGAACCAGACACGGGTCGCGGCCGCCGGTTCGAGGTCCTGATACACCAGAACGGTGAGGGGATGCCCGGCTTTCGGCTCTGACTCGACGAGGACGCCACAGCCGTCCGCAGTGGGCGGGGCGGTATCGCCGGGAATCGGAATCGGCTCTGTTCCTCCCGTGACGCCGCCGCTCCCACCTCCGTCGCGACGGTGTTCCCGTGTGCCTGCAGGTGTCTGGGTGTCGGTGACGCTGCCGCCCCCGCCACCGTCGCGGCGTTGTTCCCGCGTATCGGCTGGCGTCTGCGTGACTGGCTCGGTGCCGTGACTCCCGTCACCGCCCCCGCTGCTGGTCCCGCTCTCAGTGATCGGTGGCGGGGCCAGAAACGCGGCGACGATCAGCCCGACGAGGCAGAGACTTACCAGTGCCAGCTGCCGCCAGTCGACGCCGCCATGGCCGGTCTCGGATGCTGTACCCACTTGTCGCCCCTCGTAACTTACGCCCGTACCGCGACACCCAACGCTGTTATCATGGATATCTGCGTGAAAGATAATCAATCCCCGGTATGGTCGCCGACAGCAACGCCAGTCGTGTGGGCATGCTGGCCAGTCCGTATCCACGACCTCCCTGCTTCCGCCCGGCGACGGTCAGGACCGATGGGTTCATTCTGGCCCAGGCCGAACGGGAAACTGACAATGCGCGTTCGCGACTGGCAGGACATTCTCGAAGACGTGATGGAGAGCAATGCCAATCCGGGGGACTGGCGTGCCGTCGGGGGCGACCGCGCGAACGGTATCGGCGAGGACATCTACTTCGGTCACCCCGACGCCGGTGTCTACCAGCTCAAGACCTACGCGAAGAACCCCTTCGAGGTACAGGGCGTCGGGTCACAGGTGGCCCGCCGTATCGACGACGACATCGACCCGCTGTTTCCGAACGACGGGTCGGGCATCTTCGGCGTCCAGCAGGGACCGGAAGACGAGGACGACGCCAAGGAGAAGGCCAAGAACCTCGAAACGGTACTCGAAACCCACGCGGACGCACCCACGTCGCCGCAAGCGCTGCTTGAGGACATGATGGACGCGATGGACTCCCCGGCCTACGGCCCGATGGAGTTCGACCACCACGACCGGCCCGACCAGATGACCGAACTCACGGAGACGTTCGAGGAAGCGGAGGAACTACTCGACGCGGAGTTCGAGGACGTCATCGAGGAAGACGTAGCGCGGGGCTTCTACTGATGGCCGAACCGACGCGCGCCACCGGTTTCGGGGGCCGCTAATGGTCGGTCCCTCGATGACGGACGCCGACCGGAAACGCTTCCTCAGATACACGCAGGTCGGGTTCGCGCTTCTCATCGGCGTCTCGATGGGGCTGGTGACGTTGTACGGCGGTGCGGAACTGCTGGTTGTCGCCGGAATGTTTGTTGGCGGAACCGTCGTTGGCGGTGGCCTCGCGTGGTACATCATCCCGGAGAGCATCGCGGAAACGCCGTACGAGTCAGTCGACAGAGGTCCGAAACCCGGCGCAAAAATGAAGCAACGTCGGCAGGAAAACGACGGCTCCGGACAGCGGGCATCCGAGGACGACGGCCGACTCTCACAGAACCGCGACTAGAGGAAATCGTCCTGCATCGCGGGGTCCTGCTGTTCGGATGCCGTCTGGTCGAAAATCTCTTCGTCGAGTGTCTCGGTCTCTTCCGTCGTAGTGTTGTAGGCCGAAATCCCTCGCTTCAGGAGGTCTTCGACGGCCTGGTCGCGGTTGAGGAACTCGCCCTGTTCGACGAGTCGCTGGATGTCCGAGTCCACCTGGTCCGGAAGTGACACCTTGATCTTGCTCACACTTGCCGCCTATACTGTTCGGACATAAAAACCCACCCCTGGTTTTGGGAGGGGTGAAAAAGGCGCACGCGCAGATGCGCGGAACCGTCACACACTTGCCGGCGGCCGACACGAACCAGAGTGTGAACGCGAACGACCGAGCGATTACCGCGCTGGTCATGCTCGCACACGGGCTGGTCCACACCTACGAGATGGCGGTCCCGATATTCGTCGTCATCTGGCTCACCGAGTTTGACCTCATCAACCTCGGTATCGCCCAGTTCGACGTGACGACGGCCACCGTCGGCGTCATCGTGACGCTGGGCTACGGCCTGTTCGGGGCTGGTGCGCTCCCGGGCGGTATCGTCGTCGACCGTATCGGCTCCCGCCGACTCATCACCGGCTGTCTGCTGGGGATGGGCGGCTCGTACATCCTGCTGGGACTGGCTCCGAGCATGGTCGTCATCGCGCTGGCGCTCGTCCTCTGGGGACTCTCGGCCAGCGTCTACCACCCGGCCGGGCTCTCGCTCATCAGCAAAGGCGTCGAACAGCGCGGAACCGGGCTGGCCTACCACGGTGTCGCCGGGAACCTCGGTATCGGCCTCGGCCCACTCGTCGCCGCAATTCTCCTGCTGGTCGCCGAGTGGCGGACGGTCGCGCTCGTCCTCGGCGTTCCCGCGTTGCTCGCCGCCGTCTACGCCTCGCGGGCGAGTTTCGACGAGACGGCAGCCGTGACGACTGCAACCGACGGCGGGTCGAAGGCCAGCAGCGGTATCGACTCGCTCGGGGAGTTCCTCACGGAGAGCAAGCACCTGCTGACAGGGAGCTTCCTGCTCGTGTTCGTCGTCGTCATGTGCTCGGGGCTGTACTACCGCGGCGTCCTCACCTTCCTCCCGGAACTCCTGCGGGACCTGCCGGGCTTCGAGCCCATCCCGATAGAGACGTTGTTGCCTCCCAGCGTCCTGTCGGCGCTCGGTATCGAGGCCGGGACGGGCCAGACGCTCAAGCCACAGGACTACTTCTACGCCGGACTGTTGCTCATCGGCGTTTTCGGCCAGTACGCCGGCGGGAAACTGAGCGACCGAATTCCCGTCGAGTACGGTATCGCCGGCTCGTTTCTGGTGCTTGCCGTCCTTGCAGTGCTGTTCGTTCCGGTGTCGGCGATGGGCTTCGGTCCGTTAGCGGTGCTTGGTGCGCTGCTAGGGGTCACCCTCTTCGTCGTCCAGCCGATGTATCAGGCCGCAGTTGCGGAGTACACGCCCGCCGGCACGCGCGGACTCTCGTACGGCTACACGTATCTGGGCGTGTTCGGCGTCGGCGCGCTCGGCGGCGGGCTGGCCGGGTCGATTCTGGCCTTTGCGAACGCGACGGCGCTGTTCGGGACGCTCGCCGGAATTGCACTCGTCGCCGTTCTCGCGGGAACCGCCCTCGCGCGGCGTTCGTGACTGCCTGAGACCGGGGACAGGCCGTCGCATCGCTTGCTATTTCTGTCTGTACGATGTACCTGCCTCTCAGATGGACGCCGCAGTCATCGTCCCGGCCTACAACGAGGCGGAGTCGCTGGCCCGCTGCCTGGCTCCCTTCGAGTCACAGCCCGTCGAACTGGTCGTCGTGGTCGGCGGCGACGACGGTACGGAACAGGTGGCCCGTGACACGCCCTTCGTCGATACGGTCGTCCGGTGCGACGAGGGCGGGGCGGGAATCGCCCGAAACCACGGAGCAGCGGCCGCAAAAGCCCCGATACTGCTGTTTACCGACGCCGATACGGTCGTCCCCGAGGACTGGGTCCGCCTGCATCTCAGGCACTACACCGACGACGATGTGGTGGGGGTCGGCGGCCCCGCACGCCCGCTCGAAGACAGCCTCAAACACCGCGTGCTGTTCAAACTGCTGTCGGACTACTGGTATCGGGTGTCCTGGCCGCTGGGCTTCGTCCAGCAACCGGGCTTCAACTGTAGCTTCCGGGCCGACGCCTTCGAGGCCGCGGGCGGCTTCGACGAGGACATCCCGTTCATGGAGGACACGGAGCTCTCCTTGCGGATGAAAGAGTACGGCCGAATCGTCTACGACGCCGACTCCTGCGTCGCTACGTCGGCCCGCCGTGAGGCCGACGAGGGATATCTCTCGCTGTTTGCGAAGTACGTCCGCGGGTACGCGAACCACTACATCCTCCGCCGGGAGTTCGATGCCGACTATTTCTGAGAAGGGCAGCCTTTTCAACACACACCCCGGAGCAGTGACACGATGAGTAGCTGGCGGTCACTGTCCCGACGTGCTGTCGAACAGGTACGGTCGGATTTCCGGGACGACCCCTATCTCCGCTACGTGCTCCTGCTGTCGACTGTTATGGTCGGGTTCTGGTTCTGGCACCGCATCCCGAACTTCGCGACCCGTGACGAGTACAGTCGTCTCCTTGACGCGATGGTCGTCTACGGGTCGGTCCTCGAAGAACCGAGTTTCGAGGGGCTCAAGGCCGGCGTCGAGTGGGGCCGGGCCCCCTTCGGCGCGACGCTGTACCTCTATGCGCTGGCTATCCTCCCCGTCGTGCTCGTCGCCGCCATCACCGGCGACCTGGGCGCATTCACCACGATTGCCTTCCCTAGCTGGGAGTTCGGCCACTACGAAGTCTGGGCCGCCACGCCAGAGTGGATCTGGACCTGGAGCCTGGTCTTCATCCGGCTAACCAACGTCGTTGCTGCAATCTGTGCCGTCTACCTCACCTACCGCCTCGGCGTCGCACTCGAGGGCCGCAACGCCGGCCGGCTGTCGGCCGTCGTGCTCTCGCTGACCTTCGGCTTCCTCACCATCTCGAAGGAGGCCGGCGAAGATATGCCGGCGCTGGTGTTCGTCCTCCTCGCGCTGTACCTGCTGGTCAGGTACGTCCAGACGGACGACGGAACGCTGTTTCTGGCGGCGAGCGCCGCCGGCGGTGTCGCAATCGCGTTCAAACTGACGGCCGCGCCGGTCGTCCTCCTCATCGGTGTCGCCTTCCTGCTGCGTGCCCATGCCGCTGACGCGCCGCTGACGGAGACGCTGTACCGGCCGAAGCTCCTGCTGAGTGGCGCACTGCTCGGGTTCGCCATGATTGTCCTCGGGTTCCCAACCGCGCTCGTGGCGGGAGCCGAACCGTTCATCGAGCGGGTCTTCGGCGGCTCGACCTCGCGGATGAGCCATCCGACGGGCCCCGACGCCCCGATGTGGTGGTGGTTCCTCCGGGGCTACTTCAGCGCGCTGGGGCTACCGCTGTTTGCCGCGGCCGCAGCGAGCGTCGTGGCGACCGTCGCAACCATCCGTGACCGCGGCTCTGCCTTCCACGGCACCGTCCTCGTTCTGACGGGACTGGTGGCCTACATAGCGATGTTCTCCCAGTGGCACGACTTCCGCGTACACCACCTCCTGCCGACCTTCCCGCTCATCGCCTTACTCGTCGGGGGCCGACTGGTGCAGCTCCGCGAGCGCTCGACCAGTCTCGCTCGCCCGGTGTTGGCCGTTCTGCTGGTGACGACGGCGGTCTACGCCGGTATCGGGACGGCACAGTTCGCATCCATGCCCCGAGACGAGGCGACGGCCTGGCTCGAAGACAACAGCGACGAGGGCGACGTGGTGGAGACCTACCGCGTCCACATCCAGGACACCGCCGTCCCGCATTCGATGACTGCCCGACACGTCGCCGGTCAGGACTCGGAGGCGGAGGAGGCGATGGCCTGCCCGCGGTACATCCAGGTCGGGTATCGGGATCTGCTGTATCTCAAGGAGGACACCTACTACCGGAACGGCGATGCACAGGCGACCTACCTCCGGAATCTCCTGAACGAGGAGTACAACTACAGAATCGTCGCCGAGTTCGGGGAGCGGCCGCCGAACTTCGTTCCCCAGCGACCGACCCCCGGGTCGTTCACCGACCTGCTGCGGCTCGGTGTCGTCCCGCACACGGACCAGTTCGCCGACGAGCAAGAACTCGCGGCGAACCAGTACACCCTCATTCTGGAACGGGACGGCGAGTGCGACACGAGCCGGCATCCGCCGTTCTGAGCCGTTTTCTCGACTTCCCGCTCCGTTTTCCGCCGACTACTCCGTCGTCAATGACGTGACGTCGAGCCGAACGGAGGGATACCAGCCCGCGAGCGAGGGCAGGTAAATACTGAGGAACCGGTCGACGAAGATGATAGGGATGATGACCTCCGCTGGGATACCCAGCGCGACGAACACCGCCGTCGCCGTGGCCTCGGTGATGCCGATGCCGCCGGGCGTCAGCGGCAGAAGCGTCACGGTGTACGCGACCAAGAGATACAGCGGCAACGCGACCAGCGGTTCGAACGCGACGCCGAAACTCCCCAGCAGCAGGCCGACGCGGACACCGGGTGCGAGCACGAGGTCGACGGCCCAGCCGACCGCGTAGCGGAGCCACACTGCCGGCTCGCTCGCGAGCGACCGAAACGTCGTTGTCGAACTGTCGGTGAACTCAAGCAGGCCGTCGAGCCGTGCCGCGAGTCCCTCACCGAAGCGTGGAACCCGGACCGCGACCCCGGACAGCCAGCCGATGAGCCGGTCCAGATACGAGAGATTGAGGCCTCCAAACAGGATGGCGAGGCCGGCCGCGAAGTACAGGCTCGTCGCGAGCGCTAGCAGCAGAATAAGTTCGAGCCGGAGCAGTGGGATCGCCAGAACGAGCCCTGCAGTCGCCGCCACGCCGTAGTATAGCGCGAAGATACCGGTGTGAAGCGCTGACGCGGCCGCGGCGTCGCTGTAAGCCATCCCGGTCTGACTCCGGAGGACGAACGGCGCGGCCAGCCGTCCCGAGAGCCGCGAGGGGAGCAACTGATTGACGAAGTTCACGATGAGCGTCGTCCCGGCGGCGGTCCGGAACTGGACCGGTGCGAGCGGGGTGATTACCGCGTACCACGAGTAGACCCGGCCACAGATGCCGAGCGTGCTGACGGCGACGATAGCGAGCACCGTCTGAATCTTGACGCCGGCGAGCAGGTCGACAGCGCTGGCGATGTCGAACTGCGTGAGTAGCCATGCCAGCGCAACGACGGCGAGACCGTACTGGGCGACCGTGATCCCCAGATCACGAGCCCGGCTCGTCACGGCGTCTCGCCCCTGTGTAGCCGTGTCGCGACCGTTTCGCCATCCGCCAGCACCGCCTGTACGGTCGTGAACTCGAAGTCCTGCTGTAAGATCCGCTCGACGGCCCGTCGCATCCAGTCACCGGTCCTGACGTACACTCGCGTCGGCACCCCCTCTACGGCCGGCAGGTCCACCAGTTCCCACGGGTGGACGTACAGCATCGGCGTGATGCCCCGGCGGGCCAGTAGCCTCATGCCCAGAATCGTGTACCGCGGGCCGAAAAACCGGAGCCAGGTCCCGGTGAGGGGCAACTGCAGCCCCGGCATGACGCTCGCCGGGAACTCGGTGATACTGTCCGGCGCGTCCGGGTGCACCGCCGACGCCGGAACCGGTCTGTGGATGTCGTACTCGCCGCCGTACCACCCCGGAATCGACCGGCTTGAGACGACGCTAGAGTCGTACGTGTATCCGATGTCGGCCAGCAGGTGGAAGTGGTCGTCAGTGATGTCGAAGGCGGGCGCGCGGAACCCGGAGACCTGCTCGCCGGTGACCCGCTCCAGCACGTCCTTCGACTCGGCCAGTTCCGCCCGTCGCCCGTCGCTGTCGAGGTCCGAGAGCAACTGGTGGGTGTGCGTGTGCGACGCGACTTCCAGTCCCGCATCCGCAAGTGCCCGGACGGCGTCGGGGTGGGACTGGGCGACTGATGACACCACGAACGCGGTGGCAGTCGCGTCGTACTCCGCCAATATCTCCCTGAAAAACCGGCCGCCGTCGAGACCGACGCCGTCGCGGTCCGTCGTCCCCGACGCGCTCCGGTACGCCGGCGTCTGGGTGAACAGCTCGAAATCTATCGACAGCACCGCGCGGTTACTCATCCTGCTTGTCCTCGGTCTGTAGCTGGTGTTCCTCCAGTTCGCTCCGGAGGAGGCTCAGCTCCTCGTTCAGCCGCGACAGCCGGTCGTACATGTGCCCGATGCGGTTGAGCAGGTACGTCACCGCCACGAACAGCGTCAGGTTCGAGATGACGAGGATGGCCCGGGCTTTCCACTCCAGGCCCAGCAGCCGCGCCACGACCTCGAACACGTTTGGGACGATGGCGACGACGATGAGCCCCGCGCCGAGCAGCAGCGACATCACGAACAGCTCCAGCGATTCGCGTTCGCTTCTGACGATGATGTACCCGTTCGCGAGGAAGGCCAGGCCGACGACCAGCGACAGGAGGTTGACCAGTGAGTAGTCGAATCCAAAGACCATGATTATCGAAAGAGGAGGACGCGAAACACCGTGTCAGTCATGCGTAGCGGGTAGAGTACGAGCGTGTCGAGGCTGAACTGCGACTCGCCCTCGTCCCGGATCGGCATCTCTATCGATACTTCTTCGATCCGCTGGCCGCGCTGGGCCGCGTCGAGCGTCTGTTCGACCGCCCAGTGGTTGTCCGAGCGGTGGAGGATGTCCTGTAGCGCCGACACGCGGTAGACGCGGAAGCCGCTCGTCACATCGGTGATGTCGATGCCGCCGAGCTTCCGTACGACGGTCGTGAAGAAGGTGATTCCCAGCCGCCTGATGAGCGGGTAGTCGTCGATGCTCTCGTTCAGGTAGCGGCTGCCGATGACCATGTCCGCGTCCTCGGCGTGGGAAAGCAGGGTCGGAATCTTCTCCGGGTCGTGCTGGCCGTCGGCGTCGACCTGCACGACGAAGTCGTAGTCGTGGCGGATGGCGTACTGGTAGCCCGTCCTGACGGCTCCGCCGACGCCGGTGTTAAAGACGTGTGTGACGACGTGTGCGCCGTGCTCGCGAGCGATGGCCGCGGTGTCGTCCGACGACCCGTCGTCGACGACGACCACCTCGTCGACGTAGCGGCTCGTTCCGTCGATCACCGACCCGATGGTGGACGACTCGTTGTACGCGGGGATGACGGCGACTGTTCGCACTGGTGGAAACGCCGCTAGCAGCGAACTTAGAATTGTCGTTCTATGGAATGGTCCTATTCTGGTCTGTGAGCCCGCACTCGACCCGGCAGCATATTTCGTTCCCTGCGGGGACTCGCAATCGACATCGGTCATGATGAATAGGGCAAGAATGAAAACACACCGCGCGGTACGTACTGGCATGAGTGTCGAGCAGGAGCAGACGGAACGGACCATCAGGTGTCTGGTGGCGAAAGTCGGACTCGACGGGCACGACCGGGGCGCACACGTCATCGCGCGGGCGCTCCGTGACGCTGGCTTTGAAGTGATTTACTCAGGGCTCCATCGAGCGCCCGACGAAGTCGTGCAGGCCGCTGTGCAGGAGGACGTAGATGTTGTCGGCATCTCCATTCTCTCGGGGGCGCACAACACGCTGGTCCCAAAGATTCTCGACGGGCTAAGAGAGTATGACGCGTTCGATGACCGGCTCATCCTCGTCGGCGGCATCGTCCCGGATGACGATCAGGAGGAACTCCGCGGCCAGGGCGTTGACGAGATATTCGGCCCGGGCGCGTCCATGGAGGAGATGATCGACTACATCCACGAGAACGCGCCCGAGCGATGAGCGACCTCGTCGCTGACCTGCTTGCGGGCAAGCACAGCGCCCTCGCCAGAGTCATCACACTGATAGAGAACCGTTCGTCGGGGTACCGAGAGATAATTTCCGACCTCCACCAGCACACCGGGACAGCCGACGTTATCGGCGTCACGGGCAGCCCCGGTGCGGGCAAGTCCACGCTGGTCGACAAGGTCGCAGCGACCTACCGCGAGCAGGGCCAGACCGTCGGCGTCATCGCTATCGACCCGTCCTCGCCGTTCTCCGGCGGCGCGGTGCTCGGCGACCGGATACGGATGGCCTCGAATGCCGGCGATATGGACATGTTCTTCCGGTCGATGTCCGCTCGTGGCTCCCTCGGTGGGCTGTCGACGGCGACGACCGACGCCGTGACCGCGCTGGACGCGTTCGGCAAGGACAAGATCATCGTCGAGACGGTCGGCGCAGGCCAGAACGAGGTCGACATCGTCCGCACCGCCGACACCGTTGCCGTGCTCGTCCCGCCGGGCAGCGGCGACGACGTGCAGATGCTCAAAGCCGGCATCCTCGAAATCGGGGACGTGTTCGTGGTCAACAAGGCCGACCTCGATGGGGCCGACCGGACGGTCCAGCAACTCCGGGAGATGCTGCAGGGGCGGAGCGGACGGCCGGACTCCGGCCATCACGGCCCGACCGAACTCGCCGGTGACCACGGCGACGCGTCCGACGACGACTCCGATGACGAGGACGACGGGTCGGAAACGTGGAACCCCCCCATCGTGGAGACAGTCGCCAATCGGGGCGAGGGCGTCGAAGATTTCCTAGATGCGCTGGCCAACCATGGGGACTACCTGGACCGAACCGGCCGCCGAGAGGGCCAGGCGCGGGAGCGCTTCGCCGCCGAGATTCGGACCCTGCTTCGGGAGGACGCCAACGAACTACTGGTCGACGAACTTGACCGCCGCGGCGGCATCGAGCAGTACGTCGACGCCGTCATCGAGCGCCATACTGACCCGTACACGGTTGTCGACGAGGTGCTCGAACCGCTCCGTGCGTGTCTCGACGAGCGTCGCGACGGGGCCTGAGTACGAGGCTGGCACCCACCGGACTGAGAAAGCTCTCGGGCAATCGACACCTGATGCTCGTCCAGCATGTATAACACACTCCGGGCCCCAAGATATCAGTATGAGACTCCGCAAGGCGCTCGGGGCGGTCGTTGGTGCGGTCGGCGCGACAGCCGCTGCCAACCGCGTGCTGCAGTCGCGGGCCGGCGCGTTCGAACCGATGCTCGACGGGGAACAGGGGACGTACCGCTGGCGCGGGTTCGATATTGCGTACACTGAAGCCGGGGACCCGTCGGACCCGGACCTCGTGTTGTGCCACGGCATCAACGCCGCTGCCAGCAATCACGAGTTCCACACGGTGTTCGACACGCTGGCCGAGGACTACCACGTCATCGCGCCGGATCTGCCGGGCTTCGGGCACACGGACCGGCCGCCGCTGCTGTACTCGGCGTCGCTGTACACGGCCTTCGTGCGCGATTTCATCGAGGACAACACCACCGATGCGACCGTCGTCGCGTCGTCACTGACCGGGGCCTACGCCGCCAGCGCGGCACAGGAAGTCGACGTCAAGGAACTCGTCCTCATCTGCCCGACGGACAGTTCGATGGGTAATCGTACCGTCTGGCTCCGCTCGCTGCTCCGCGCGCCGGTCATCGGCGAGGCCATCTACAACCTTACCGTCTCGAAACCCTCCATCCGGCACTTCCACGCCGACCACGGCTACTACGACATGGATAATCTCACCGAGGACGTCGTCGACTACGAGTGGCAGAGCGGCCACCAGCCCGGCGCGCGGTTCGCACCGGCGTCGTTCGTCTCCGGCTTCCTCGACCCGGAGGACGACCTCGGTGAAACGCTGGCCGGCCTCGACGTGCCCGTGACGCTGGTCTGGGGCGAGGACGCCGACATCACGCCGCTGTCGGAGGGTCGCGACCTGGCCGAACAGGCGGACGCGATGCTCGTCGTGTTCGGTGACTCGCTGCTCTTGCCCCACGTCGAACACCCCGGTGAGTTCGTCGACGTGGTCCGCGACAGAGTGACGTCGGTAACGGTCGAGAACTGAGTTCTAGCGCGGCCGGAACACGACGGCTCTGTCGCCGGTCGTCACGCGCTCGCCGACGTCGATACCGACCACGTCGCCGATGGCAACGTCGTCCGGGTCCACGTCACGGACGAGTCCCGTGACCGACACCGGTCCGAAGTCGGCGATGGCGGTGACGTAGGGCGCGTCGTCCTCGAACTGCGGCGTCGGGACCGTAATCGTCGTGTGGCTCGCGATTTCGCCGGATTCTGGCAGATCGACCGCCGAGAGTTCCTGGTCGTGACAGCGCGGGCACACCCGCCGGGGCGGCAGCCAGCCGTGGCCGTTCGAACATTCGAGGTAATAACCGTCGTCCGATTCGATGCTGTCGAGCCACTCGTCGTACTCGCCGTCTCGTGCGGATTCGGTCATTCTTGCACCTCCATGACGTGGACGGTCGTAGACGCGACTGTACCGCCCGCGTTGTGCGCGACGCCGACAGTGCTGTCCGGGACGGCGTCGGCCCGCGGGTGCGACCCGTCGAGGAGCCAGGCAACGGTCGCCAACTGGGCGACACCGGTCGCGCCGACCGGGTGACCTTTGGCTTTCAGCCCGCCAGAGAGGTTTATCGGGAGGTCGCCGTCACGGGTCGTCTCCCCGTTGCGCGCCGCGGCGATGCCCTCACCGCGCTCGTAGAAGCCCAGCGATTCGATTGCGAGTACTTCCGCGATAGTGAAACAGTCGTGGACTTCGGCGAAGTCGACGTCGTCTGGACCGACGCCGGCGTCCCCGTAGGCCTCTTCGGCGGCCTTGTCGGCGGCGGGGGTCTGTGCCAGATGCGGGCGGTCCTGCAGTGCGAGATTGTCGCCGCCCTGTCCGGTGCCGGTGATGGCGACTGGGGCGTCCAGGTCGTGTTCCTCAGCGTAGGCCTCCGTCGTCAGGACGGCAGCCGCGGCCCCGTCAGTAATCGGACAGGAGTCATAGAGGCCCAGCGGGTCCGCAATCGTCGGGGCCTCCATCGCGTCCTCGACCGTGATTTCCTGCTGAATCTGGGCGTGCTCGTTGACCAGCGCGTGCTCGTGGTTCTTGACGGCGATGTGAGCGAGGTCCTCGTGGGAGCCGCCGTACTGGTCGAAGTACGACCGGGCCATCAGCGCGTACGCCCCGGGGAAGGTCATCCCGGCGCGGACCTCGTAGAGGTCGTCGGCGGCGATAGCGAGCGCGTCCGTCGCCGCCGCCGTCCCGATATTAGTCATCCGCTCTGCGCCGCCGACGACGACGACCTCCGCTTCGCCGTTCCGGATCGTCTTGACGGCTTCACGAACGGCCGTACCGGCTGATGCACAGGCCGCTTCGACGCGGGTCGCCGGAACGTCCAGGCCAATGGCCTCGGCCATAAGCGGGCCCTGATGGCCCTGGTGTTCCGCGAGCTCTCCCATGAAGTTGCCGTAATAGAGGGCTTCAGCGTCGTCCGGGTCGATTCCGGATTGCGATAGCGCTTCGAGTCCGGCCTCGGCGAACAGGTCTCGGCCGGTTCGCTCGGGGTGTTTCCCGAAATGTGTCACGCTAGCCCCGGCGATACGTGGGTCTGACATTATCTCCCAGTGTGCGCTGACGGCTTAAATGCCTACTGCTCGGATGCTTAATTAGCGCATATTCGGGGCCATAAACGCCTAAAAACGGGGTATGGGTTCTTAATCGAGGTTATCTCCCACGAAGGATCTATTGCCCAGAAAGGAACTATCTCCGCTTCAGTTCACGATCTCGGCGATACGCTGGGGTTCTCCCGATAGCGCGGGTTCCGGCTCGACCATCTGCAGCACTTCGTGATCGGTCACGTCGGGATACGACTTCTGGATGGCGTCCTCGATGAGGGCCTTTTCGAGGCGGAACTCCGTCCCCTCGTAGACGACATCTACGCCCTGTTCGTCGAACGACAGTACAGTCATGCCGCGGATTACGCACGGCACGAATAAAAGGATAGTCTCTCGCGCGGCCACACTGATTCAGGTGCTTCGACGGCCGCTCGACGTAACACGCGCTCCGCTCAGTCCGTCAGGATTGTTACGAGTCGCCGTCGCTGCCGACTCGGATGACCTGCAGCAGGGAGTACACCGGGACGCCGCGGATGTCGCCGACGCCGCGCTTGTCAGCCAGCACGACGCAGGCCACGGGGTTGCCGCCCTGTTCGTGGATCGCGTCGATGGTTTCGCCCATCGTCTTGCCGCTCGTGATAGTGTCGTCGACGACGTAGCAGTCGCGGTCCCGGATCTGCGCGAAGTTCCGGGAGAACGAACCGTCACTGGTCTCGCTCTCGTCGTCGTCCCACTGGTGTTTCGTCGGGGCGTACGTCCCGAGGTCGGTTTCCAGTTCCCGGGCAACAGTCGTCGCAAGCGGTGCGCCGGCCTTCTCGATGCCGATGGTGAGGTCCACGTCGTCGCCTTTCTTCGAGAGCAGGTCCGCCATCGCCGCCCCCGCGTGGTACAGCCGGTTGCTGTCCCGCCCGACGGCGGACCAGTCGACGTGGATATCGTGGGGACCGCCGTCGTCGCTCGTATCCGGTTCCGTGCCGGTGCCGCTGCGTTCGACAAGCCAACTCGCCGTCTCGCGGGAGACGTTGAGCTCGTCAGCGATCTCGCCCTTAGAGAGGCCACGCTGTGCCAGGTCGGACGCGCTGTCGACGAGGTCGTCGATATTCTTCATACCACCATCTCCGTGTGCGAGGATTTAATAGGCAGTGTTCTTCACTTACCGAAAATTTATTTACAACATCAGTTGTATATTTCTAGCGGCTGGGTTTCACTCCCCCTGCCGTCCGGGACCAGGTGGGACCACCGTTGGGTCACCAATGTTCCCCACCACTCCGACCCGGCCGACGTCAACCGTCTCACGGAGCATGGTTGTCCGCGGGACCGCACGCACCAGCGGTACAGGCGGGACTCTCCCACCGTTCCCGTCCATCGTCTCTCCGAACAGAACCCGGCTAGCGTCTCGAATCCCGGACCAGACACCGATTCGGCCGTTCCTGTACCTCGTTTCAGTTGTCGCTCACTTCAAAGGTGTAGAGGCGCTGCTCGCAGGTCGGACAGACGAGCGTCTCGTCGGGGTCCTGCCGTGGTCCCAGATGGCCGCCACAACACGACACCGACGACGACTCGACCAGTTCGGCGCCACAGACCGGACACCTGTCGAGAAACATCCGGAAGGCCTCCGCACCGGCGATTCTGAGCCGCTCGTCGTCGAGACGCTCGCCGAGGACCTCGTACGCCGCGAGCTCGGCGACGACGACCGGTCGAGGAAGGAGCTGCTTGTGGTCGGAGCCGAGTGCGACCCACTCCGCGTCGTCGGCGTACGGTTCTGTGTAGTCGACTCGCGGGAGCGATGCCTGCAGCGCCGTCGAAAGCGAATCGAGCGACTGGTCGGCCAGTTCGTCCATTCGCTCGTGCCACGCCGAGTCGATGGCCGTCGCGAGAAACAGCCGCTCCCCTTCGACTTCGATAATGCCGGCCGCCGATAGCTCCCGGAGAACGGTCTCGCCGTCCATCCCCACGTCGTCGGCCAGCGATTCGCTTTCCTGGCGAGTCACATCTTGTCGGGATGACTCTCTGTGCGATGGCTTTCCGTGGAACCACTCGTCCGGGACCGGTGACGCTGCCACCAGCCGCGGGGCAAATTCGGGCGTGTACGGAACCAGATACCCCCGAAGGTAGACCACTGCGACGCCGACAACGGCGACCAGCAGGCTCGCCCGCGGGCGGTTGCGTGCGCGAAGGAACATGACACCGATTCCAACGAGCCCCAGATTCAGGACAGTACACGGCCAGCATCTGTTCTCTCCGGTGTGCGACTCGTCGCTGAGCGTTCTGAGTGCGTCCATCGGATCTGTTTCCTTCGGTGCGGACTCCCGGCTCATGTTCGGACATCGGTATGCAGTCCCAAAATTCTTTAACAACAGCTGTGGTACAAAGTGGCATGAGTGATTCGCCGGTGACATACACCACGCTCGGGTCGACAGGGCTCGACGTGTCCCAACTCTGTCTCGGAACGATGAACTTCGGGAGCGCGGAGCCCTGGATGCTGAACGACGAGGCTGAGAGCCGCCGGATACTCGAACGGGCGCTCGATATGGGTATCAACTTCTTCGATACTGCCAACGCCTACTCGAACGGGGAGAGCGAGCGGATTCTGGGCAGTGCAATCGACTCCGCTCGCCGCGGCGAACTGGTCATAGCCTCGAAAGTATACTTCGATATGCACGACGGCCCGAACGGCAGTGGACTCTCGAAGAAACACATCATCGATCAGTGTCACGCCACCCTGGACCGCCTCGGCGTCGACTATCTCGATCTCTACCAGATCCACCGGTGGGACGACGACACGCCCATCGAGGAGACGCTGGACGCGCTGACGTATCTCGTCGATGAGGGGCTGGTCCGCTATATCGGCGCGAGCACGATGGCCAACTGGCGGTTCCAGAAGGCGCTGTACACGGCTGACATCGAGGGGTACGAGCGGTTCGTCTCGATGCAGCCGGAGTACAACGCCGTCGACCGCCACGAGGAGGCGAACCTCTTGCCGGTGTGCGAGATGGAAGGAGTCGGTGTCATTCCGTGGTCTCCCCTGGCCGGCGGCTTCCTGGCCGGGAAGTATGAACGCGACGACGACCTCTCCGAGGGCCGAGCAAGCACGGACGAGTACACAGCAAACCGGTTCAGCGACGAGAACTGGGCGGTCCTCGACGAGGTGCGGGCGATTGCCGACGCGAAGGGCGCGACGCCGGCACAGGTCAGTCTGGCGTGGCTCTGCCATCAGGACGTCGTCGACGCGCCGATTATCGGCCCGCGGACCATGGGCCATCTGGAGGAGAACGTCGAGGCACTCGACATCGAGTTAACTGACGAGGAGTGCGCCCGAATCGAGGCTCCGAAACAGCCACAGTGGCCGGTCGAGGGCAAGGACTGACCTGTGGACCTCGATAGATAACCATGCACGTTAACTGCGTACTCAGTTTCCCTGTACACACATGGACGACAGCGAACTAACCGATGTCCTCGAAGATGCCGGTCTCTCCCCGTATCAGGCGGAGGCCTACGTGGCGTTGCTGGGGTTGGGGACCGCATCGGCGACCGACATCGCTGACTCCTGTGACGTTCCGGACCCGCGGATCTACGACGTGCTCCGGGACCTGGAGACGAAGGGGTATATCGAGACGTTCCAGCAGGATAGCCTGACCGCCCGCGCCCGCAATCCGGACGTAGTGCTTGAGGACCTGCGGTCCCGGTCGAGCAAGTACCTCGACGCCGCAGAGACGATCGAGGAACGCTGGAACCAGCCCGAGATATCAGACCACGAGGTCAGTATCGTCAAGCGGTTCGAAACGGTCGTCAGCCGAGCCCGGGAGCTCATCGAAGCGGCCGAAAACCAGATTCAGGTCGGTGTGGACCCGGAGCAGTTCTACGCGGTTCGTGAGGAACTCATTGCCGCCCACGACCGCGGCGTGAACATCAAACTCAGCATCTGTACGGGTCCTGGCGAGGAAGTACCGCCGCTTTCCGACATCGAGGGGACCTGTACGGAGGCTCGGAACCGTGAAATTCCAGCTCCGTTTTTCGTGCTGGTCGACCGGACCTGGACGTGTTTTGCGCCTCACCACGACTCAGTCAACGAGTACGGCGTGCTCGTCAAGGACCGGACCCACACCTACGTCTTCCACTGGTTCTTCCTGACCTGTCTCTGGGAGATCTGGGACACACTGTACACCGAGCGGACGCCGGAAACCCCGACGACGTACGTCGACCTCCGCCACGCCGTCCGGGATATCGAACCGCTGCTGAACGAAGATGCGACTATCGAGGCCGTCATTGAGGGGTACGACACGGAAACGAAGGAGTCGGTCGAGCTGACAGGGCGCGTTACCGACATCGACTACACCGGGAGTAGCATCGGTCGGAAGGACCCCGTCCCACTGGCACAACTGGCCGGTCGAATCAGTGCGACGCTGGTCACCGACGACGGGACGTACGAGGTCGGTGGCTGGGGGGCCGTCATCGAGGAAATCGAAGCGACCGAGATTACAATTACGGACGTCACGTACGAGTGACACAGACGCCGTTTTTTCGGGATCAGTAAACTCTCCCTCAGTTTGCGCGTTTGAGATCCTCTATGTGGCAAACAGCTGTTTGACCTATCCCTGCGTATATATACTGAAAGATTTATACGATATCGAATAGTCAATAATATATCACGATTGCCGGGCTGAGGCCGACAATTAACAACACCTGTGGTTAATTATGGACAACCTTTAAGGTGTGTCCGGGATAGCTCAGAATAGATATGTCGGACAATGGCACAAGCGGCGAGCGGAACTCGACAGGCGTCTCCCGGCGACGGTTTGTCCGTGCCGCCGGAGCAGCAGGTGTTGTCGGTGGACTGGCAGGCTGTGCGGACTTCGTTGGTGGTGGCGATGGCGGCGACGGGAGTGACGGTGGCTCGACTGACGACGGTAGCAGCGGCGAGACGACGACGGTCCAGTGGGGCTTCGACCCGGTGGCCGTCCAGAACAACGGCGACGCAATCAAGCAGGCACTGCACGACAACGGCCTGTCGGACGACATCGAGATAGAGTTCGTTCCGCGCGACCAGGACACCGGTGCGGCCCGGTCGAACTACAACCGACTGCTCTCGGCCGGCGAGACGAACCCGGATATGTTCCTGATGGACAACGGCTGGACGAACATCTTCATCCAGCGGGGACAGCTCCAGAACCTCTCGCAGACGCTGCCGGAGGAACTCCTCTCGGACGTGTCAGACAACTACTTCTCGGCGTTTACGGACACGGCCCGGAATCCGAGCAACGGTGACCTGTTCGGTGTCCCGGTGTTCCCGGACTTCCCGACGATGCAGTACCGCAAGGACCTCGTCGAGGAGGCCGGCTACAGCCCCGAAGAGAACAACTGGGCGACCGAGCCGATGACGTGGGAGGAGTGGTCGAACATCGCCGCGGACACCTACGACAACGCCGATGTCGAGTACGGCTTTACCACCCAGTGGGACATCTACGAGGGGACCTCCTGCTGTACGTTCAACGAGGTCATGTCCTCGTGGGGCGGCGCGTACTTCGGCGGCCGCGACAACCTCTTTGGCCCAATCGGCGAGCGGCCGATCACGGTCAACAACACCGAAGTCATCAACTCCCTCAACATGATGCGGAAGTTCGTTCACGACGAGGAGTTCGACGGGCAGTTCGAGGGCTACGGCGGCGGCTTCACCCCGACCGAAATCCTCGGCTGGAAGGAGGAAGACGCTCGCGCGCCGTTCGTCAACGGCAACGCCGTCTTCCACCGGAACTGGCCCTACTCGCTGGCGCTCGGCGGCCGCAACCCGGAGGAGACCGAGGACCCGGCGCTCGGCGAGAACCTCGGCGCGATGCCGATTCCGTACGCCGTCTCCGAGAGCGATGCGGCACAGCCCGGTACGGGCGGTACCACGGCCGCCCTCGGTGGCTGGCACATGACGGTCAACCCCAACAGCGAGGACTTAGACGCCGTGACACAGGTCATTCGCGCCGCCATGGAGCCGGACTTCCAGCTCACGCTGCTGTCCGTCCAGGGGTGGCTGCCGCCGCGGCCTGAACTGTTCAACTCCAGCGAGGCCCAGAACGTGCCCGTCGTTGGCCGGTACATGGACACGCTGCAGGTCGCTGGTAACAACACGATGCCGCGCCCGGTGACGGCTGTCTGGAGCGATCAGTCCAGCAAAATCGCACAGCAAGCGAACCGCGCAGTCGGGCAGGAAGCCTCCTCGGCCGACGCGATGGCGACGCTAGAGTCCGCACTGCAAGAGACCGAGCAGTCCTGAAGCCACGGGCAACCGTTACAAAACCACCCCTGTGATTATTTACCATGACACATTCAAACGACGGACGGAGGTAACCGAATGAGTACAGAAACCGGCCGTGAATCCAGACGCTCGGGGGCACTCGTCAGCGTGATGCGCTGGATGGAGAACCTCAGCGACACGCAGTACGCGTATCTGCTGTTGGTGCCCGTGTTCGTCCTTCTGGGCATCGTCGCGCTGTACCCGCTGTTGCGCACCTTCGAGCTGTCGCTGTTCGCGCTCTCGGCGGACTTTTCGAGCACGACTTTCGTCGGCGCTGGGAACTACGTCGAGCTGTTTACCGGCGAGAAGAACCGGTACCTGCCGGGCGGAACGACGTTCCTTCCCGAAGGGTTTGGCACGAGTGCACTGCTGAACAGCGCACTGGTCGTCACGATAATCTTCGCCGTCGTGAGTGTACTGTTCGAGACGCTCATCGGCCTCGGACAGGCACTCATCCTCGACCAGGACTTCTACGGGCGGCGGTGGATTCGCGCGGCCATCATCATCCCGTGGGCTGTCCCTATCGTTATTCAGGGGATGATATTCTTCCTGATGTTCAATTCGAACGTCGGGTTCCTGACGCCACCGCTTGCCGACCTCGGGCTGCTCGCGCCGACGAACACGCTGAACGACACGGCAAGTGCGACGTTTATCATCATCGTCGCCGACATCTGGAAGACGTCGGCGTTCATGGCCCTGCTCATTCTGGCGGGGCTGCAGAGCATCGACCGGGGCCTGTACGACGTGGCGAAGGTCGCCGGCGCGACGAAGTGGCAGCAGTTCAAGCTCATCACGTTCCCGCTCATCCTGCCGACTATCGGCGTTGCCGTGCTGTTCCGGTCGGTGCAGGCGATGCGGGTGTACGGCATCATCGACACGGTGTCGAGCTGTACCGTCGTGCCGTCGCTGTCGTGTATGGTCGTCGCGACGTTCACCACCCGTGAGGGGACGTCCGCGGCCATCGCGTTCGTGACGGCCGCCATCATCGGGACGGTCGTAATGGGACTCATCGTCTGGCAAGGGGAGGACGCGATCTAACATGGCAACGCCAACCGACACCCAGGAGCAGTCGAGCGACGGACCGCTACAGCGCTGGACCCAGAGCGCCATCCAGGACCCGGAAAAAGTGTACCGGGCGCTGTTCTACGCGGCGATGGTGTTTTTCCTGGTGACGACGCTGTTCCCCTTCTACTGGCTCATCGTGCTGGCGGTGACCCCCGAAGGGAACCTGCTCTCGGGCAGTTTCCTCCCGACAGTAAACCTCTTTGGCGTCAGCGGGACGTTCCCGCTGCCGGTTCCGAAGGGCTTCAACCCGGGCGCGTTCGTCACGGTCTTCGAACAGGTGCCGTTCCACCTGTACATGCTGAACAGCTTCGCGCTGGCGGTCACGACGACGGTCATCGTCCTGTTCGTCGCCAGCCTCGCCGGCTACGTGTTCGGCCGACTTCGGTTCCCCGGCCGCGCACTGCTGATGCTCGGTATCCTGGCGATCAGCTACTTCCCGCCGGCCGCGTTCGTCATCCCGCTGTTCCAAGCCTTTGCCGGCAACGCCCCGATCACGATACCGTTCACGTCCATCCCGCTGTTTACCCCGCCACGGATGCTGAACACCCCGGGATCGATGGTGCTGCCGTTCAGCGCGCTGTTCATGCCGCTGTCTATCTTCATCCTGACGACGTTCTACGGCCAGATTCCCGACGGGCTGGAGGACGCCGCACGGGTCGAAGGAACGACGCGACTGGGCGCGCTGTTCCGGGTCATCATGCCGCTGTCTGCGCCGGGCGTGGCGACCGCGGCCGTGCTGACGTTCATCGCCGTCTACAACGAGTACTTCTTCAGCTCGATCATGGCGACCTCGCCGGAGGCGGCCAAGTGGTCGCCTATCGTCGGCGGGATTCTCAGCTACCAGACCCAGTACACCACGCAGTTCAACCTCATGGCGGCGGCGAGTATCGTCGGGGTCCTCCCCGTCGTCATTCTCGTGATTGTCGCACAGGAACGCATCGTCAGCGGACTGACCTCAGGCGCACTCAAGGAGTAACACAATGGCAAGAGTACGACTCGAACACGTAACGAAGCGCTACGACGACCAGGGTGACGTGGTCACCGCGGTCGACGACATGAACCTTGACATCGACCACGGCGAGTTCATCTGTTTCGTCGGCCCCTCGGGCTGCGGGAAGTCGACGACGATGGAGACCATCGCCGGGCTCACCATCCCGACCGAGGGCGAGATATATATCGGCGACCGCGAGGTGACGAACCTCCCGCCGAAGGACCGCGGCATCGCGATGGTGTTCCAGAACATCGCGCTGTTCCCGCACATGGACGTGTACGACAACATCTCCTTCGGGCTGCGGCTGCGGGACTACCCGCAAGACGAGATTGACCGCCGCGTCGAGCGGGCCGCGGACATCGTCCAGCTAGAGGGAATGCTCAACCGGATGCCCGAAGAGATGTCCGGTGGACAGCGTCAGCGCGTCGCCATCGCCCGCGCTATCGTGCGTGAGCCCGACGTGTTCCTGATGGATGAGCCGCTGGCGAACCTCGACGCGAAGCTCAAGGTCCATATGCGGACGGAGCTTCAGCGCCTGCACAAGGAACTGGACACGACGATCATCTACGTGACCCACGACCAGGAGGAGGCGATGACGCTATCCGACCGGATCGCTGTCCTCGATTCGGGGCAGCTCCAGCAGATCGACCCGCCGCTGACCTGTTACAACGAGCCGGACAACCTCTTTGTCGCCGGGTTCATCGGCTCGCCGTCGATGAACTTCGTCGAGGGGACAGTCACCGAGACCACACTTGAGACGCCGAACTTCTCCCTCGAATTCAATCCGTCGTCCATCGAAGGCGTCGGAGTCGGTGACGACGTGACACTCGGCATCCGCCCGGAGGACATCTACCCGGGCGAATTCAAGTCAGAGGTCCCCGACCCGTCGGGAATGATTACGGCGACGACCGACATTCTCGAACCGATGGGTGACGAGATATTCGCCTACCTGCTGCTGGGCGACGGCGAAACGTCGATGTCTCAGGAACTGGCGACGAACGACCAGTTGCTGATGAGCATCGATCCCGACTCGGACCTCGAAGAGGACGACGAGATCGGGGTCGTCATCGACCGACGGAACGTCCACCTGTTCGACTCGGCCACCGGCGACGCGATCGTCCATGACCTCATCCCGTACGAGGCCGAAGGCACTGCATCCAGTAGCGAAGTAGAGTCAGACGACTGATATGAGCAGCCACCTCGCGATGCTGTACTGGAGCGGGATGCTCGTGCTGTTTTTCTTCTGGGCGTACGGTATCGTGTCGTTTATCCTGGACCTGAAGAACAAAATCGTCCCCGGCATCATCCAGTATCGGCGCGGTCGACGCCGTGAGAAGGCAAAGCAGGAACAGGAAGAGGAACGCGAAGAGCGTGAAAAGCAGTTGTATTAACCCGACACCGGGTGCAGACTTCGAGAGACATGACTGAGACCGTTCGGATAGGCATCATCGGACTGGGGAACATCGCGGACATCCACTGTACCAACCTCCGACAGCTCGACCAGCCGGTCTCGATAGCGGCGGGCGTCGATGTCGACGCCGACGCGCGCCGCCGGTTCGCCGAGACGTACGACGCGGCGGTGTACGAGGAAGCCGCGGCGATGTTCGAGACGGTGGATGCCGTGCTGGTGACGACACCGAACAAGTTTCACGAACAGTACGTCGTCGCAGCCCTTGAGGCAGGGCTAGACGTGCTCGTCGAGAAGCCGCTGGCCCACACGCTCGAAAGCGCCGAGCGGATCGCCGCGGCCGCCGACGCGGCCGACGGGTTCTGCATGGTCGGCTTCCACAACCGGTTCGCCGACCCGGTCCAGACGCTTGTGGGCTACCGCGATGCAGGCGATATTGGCGAGGTGTCTCACATCGAAGCGAACTACATCAGGCGTCGCGGCGTCCCCGGCCGGGGGTCGTGGTTCACGCGCAGCGACGTGGCTGGCGGCGGGTCGCTCATCGATATCGGCGCGCACGCTATCGACCTGGCGCTGCACGTCGCCGACCATCCCGAGGTCGTCGAGGTGTCGGGCGACACCCGCGCTCAGTTCGGCGTCGACGAGGAGTACGCGTACGTCGAGATGTGGGGCGAGGACCACGGTGCGGCCGAGTTCAGCGTCGACGATTCGGCGAGCGCCTTCATCCGCTGTGGAGACGGGACAACGATCTCTCTGGAGGTCGCGTGGGCGACGAACCGGCCGGACAGCCAGGAGTACTACGTCCGCGGGACCGGGGCGGGCGCGAAACTCGACCTCGCGGACCAGTCGCTGACGCTGTTCGAAACCGCCGATACCGGCCGGATGCACCACCGGACGACCGACATCGAGACGCAACGGTCGGACCCACAGCACCGGGAACAGGCGCGGTTCGTCTCCGCAGTCAGAGACGGGACGCCGCCGTCGGCGAACACCGTTGAACAGGCGCTTCGCGTCCAGCGTGTGATGGACGGAATCTACCGCTCCAGCGAGACTGGCACGGCCGTCAGTGTCGGTGAGGCAGAACCCTGAAGAAAGACTTAATCCCCAGTGTTCTCACTCTCTGCCTGGCATGAAAGTGATTGGTGTTACGCGGGACGACGACGGCCCACAGCTCTTAGAGCGGGAGCGACCGTCGCCTGACCCGGGCGAGGCACTCGTCCGGACGCTCCGCGTTGGTGTTGACGGCACAGACCACGAAGTCCTGAACGGGTCCCACGGCGGGTTCCCCGACGGGGCGGACCACATGGTTCTCGGACACGAGGCGGTCGGCGTCGTCGAAGAGCCCAATGGCACGGGGCTCGAGGCGGGGCAGGTCGTCGCGCCGACCGTCCGACGGAAACCGAACGGTGAGACGAACGACTACTTCCGCCGAGGTGAGCCTGATATGGCTCCGGACGGCGAGTACACGGAACGCGGCATCGTCGGTGACCACGGCTTCATGGCGGAGTACTTCACCTCGCCGGCGGATTTCCTCGTCCCGGTCCCCGAGTCAGTCGCGGAGCACGGCTTCCTCGTCGAGCCGCTCTCGATCACCGAGAAGGCCAACGAGCACGCCTACGCGACGCGGGAACCGTTCGACTGGCGACCGGAATCCGCCTGCGTGCTGGGCAACGGCTCGCTCGGCCTGCTGACGCTGTGGATGCTCGACCAGGAGTACGACCGGACCTACTGTGTCGGTCGGCGGAACCGTCCCGACCCGACGGTCGACATCATCGACGAGATCGGCAGCACGTACGTCGATTCCCGCGAAACGCCGGTGGACGAACTCCCGGAGGCCTACGAGGCGATGGACTATATCTACGAGGCGACCGGGTTCGCCCCGCACGCGTTCCAGACAGTCAAGGCGCTCGACCAGAACGGGGTCGGCGTGTTGCTCGGCATCCCGGAGCCGTGGGAGTTCGAAGTCGACGGTGGTTCGCTACACAACGAGATCGTCCTGCACAACAAGTGTCTCATCGGCACGGTCAACTCACACGTCTCGCACTTCGAGGACGCCGTCGAGACCCTACAGGAGCTTCCGGAGTGGCTGCTCGATGATCTGGTCACGACGGTTACCGACCCGGAACACGTCGAGGCGGCCTTCGAAGATGGGGACGACCAGATAAAGGCAGTCGTCGAGTTCGATTCGCTGTAACCCTCGGGCCGAACCGCGCCCGAGCTTTTTCACGGCAGTTTGGCCTGAACACCCCCCATTTAGACGGGGATATGTCGGTATATGTAAGATAGTAGATGTAAGATTGTGAGGTATTTACTCGCATTCGATTAATTTCTTTCTCCACTCAAACCCGAAGAATCGTGGGATATAGATGATTTATCGGGACCGACCCGAATGTCAAATGCTGATTTTCGCTATACAGAAGTATTAAGTGCGAATCTTCAATAAGGAATTATGAGGTATTGGTGCAACCATGGCTGATGACAATTCAAACAGACGGTTGACGCGGCGTAACGCTCTTCGGATTGCTGGTGCAGCAGGTGCGGCCTCGCTGGCTGGCTGCGGTGGGAGTGACGGCGGTGACGGCAGCAGCGGCGATGGCAGCAGCGGTGATGGTAGTGACGGCAGCAGTGGTGACGGCAGCAGCGACGGCGGCAGTACTGACAGCGGGACACAGTACAGCACACTTGAAGTCGCCCACTGGTGGGGCGAGGGCGACGGACTGGAAGCGATTCAGTCCGTAATGGATGCGTTCAAGGAGCAACACCCGGACGTCCCGTTCGACGAGAACCTCATCGCCGGCGGTGCGGGTGAGAACCTGCAGGCGAACATCCGGACACGGGTCCAGAACGGCAACCACCCGAGTACGTGGCAAGCCTGGCCCGGAAACAATCTGCTCCCCTTCACCGATGCGAACCTGCTGAAGGATATCGGCGACTCCGTGTGGTCAGAGAACAGCATGGAGGACGCCTACCTTCAGGGCGTCAAGGACGCGGCCCAGCCCGCTGGGAACTACGTGACGGTGCCGCTCAACATCCACCGGATCAACAACCTCTTCTACAACGTCGAGGTCGTCGAGGACGCCGGGGTCGATCCGGCCTCCCTCGAAACGCCGTCTGACCTCGTCGACGCGATGGCGACGGTCAACGATGCCGGCTACACCGGAATGGCACACCAGACCGGGTCGCCGTGGTCCAGCTTCCAGATGTTCGCGACTGTCCTCCTCGGCGAAACGGACGCCGAGACCTACAGCGCTATCTTCGTCGACGGTGAGGTCGACGCCAACAGCGACGCGCTCGAGTCGGCAGTCGAGACGACGCAGTCCTATCTCGACTACATCCCGAGCGACGCTGGTTCGATTTCCTGGACCGAGGCCAACAATCAGGTCATCAACGGCGAAGCGGCGTTCCTCCACCAGGGTGACTGGGCGGCCGGAACGTACCTCACGAACGACCTGACGTACGGCGAGGAGTGGGACCATGTGACATTCCCGGGAACCGTCGGCTACTATGCCCTCAACATGGACTCGTTCCCGTATCCGGTCAACAACCCGTCCCCGGAAGCGACCACGCTGTGGTGCCAGTTCGTCGGGACGACGGAGGCACAGGAGATCTTCAACCCGAAGAAGGGGTCGATTCCGCCGCGGACCGACGTCAACACCGACCCGTTCAACGACTTCTCCAAGGACCAGATAGAGGACTTCCAGAACAGCGAGGCCCAGCCGCCGTCCGTCGCGCACGGTCTGGCCGCACCGCCGGCAGTCAAGTCCTCGCTCGAATCCGCTATCTCATCGCTGAACTCCGGTGCTGCGCCCGCGGACGTCGTCTCCCAGATTTCCGGCGCCTACTAATAACCCAGCGACAGCACGCAGTTTTTTCGCCGTGGCGACTCGAACGATCGGAGTCACAGGAGTAGGCAGCCGCTGTGACGGGACAACCAACAGTAGCACAGAGTCACATGACTGGTTCTGAAACTGGCTGCTGAATAGAGTGCCGAAGTTCTTAGTACTCGACTCGCAAACGCTCCACTATGTCTAGTGACGACTTGGAAGCATCGCTCGAACAGGTAATTGCGCGGTTCAATCTCGGCGAGTACGAGATTTCAGCCTACCTGGCCGTGTTGCAACACGGTGAGCTGACAGCGTCGGAGATCTCGGAGAACACGGACATTCCACAGCCGCGGGTGTACGATACGGTCCGGAGCCTCAGCGACGTCGGGCTCGTCGAACTCAAGGAGTCCCGGCCGATGAAGGTCCTGGCTATCGATCCTCGGGAAGCCTTCGAGGGGATTCAAGACTCGCTTGATGACCTCGTCGACGACCTGTCTTCGCGCTACACGGCCCCCGCACGGGAGCCGGAAGCCGTCTCGCTCGTCAAATCCCGGCCGACGATACTCCGGTACCTCGAAGACATCATCGAGACGGCCGAGTACGAACTGACGCTGTCGCTGACCCCGGCCCTGCTAGAGCGGTTCGAAGACAGACTCGCGGCCCGGAAGCAGTCCGGCATCGCTATTGAAATTCTCATTTCACCGGGTGTGGACGCTCCCGACCCAGCGCGGTTCGATTACGAGTCCATCGCGACCACGGTGAAGGCCCGCCGCGGTATCACGACACCGGTCGTCGCCGTCGCCGATGGGAACTACTCGATGTACGCCACCCGCGAGAGCGTCCGCGGCGACACAGACAGATACGGCGTCATATTCAATCGGTCGGAACTCGGGTTTCTGGTGTCCGGGTTCCTCAACACGGTGCTGTGGACAACGGCCGAAACGATTGCCAGCGACGGGGACGGGCTGCCGTTCCCGCGCCGCTACGGGACGATCAGGCGCTGTATCTCTGACTTGATGACATTGGACGGGGAGTTCTACGCGACTATCGAGGGGCGGGACGTGGAAACGGGCGACCACCGGGTCGTCGAGGGCAAGGTGGACCAGGCGTCGTTCAGTTCGAACCGCGAGGTCGCGACGCTGGTCGTCGAGACGGCCGAGGGGCCGGTAGAAGTCGGTGGACAAGTCGCTGCGTTCGAGGATATGGAGGCGTACGAGATCCGGATCGGAACGGACGAACCGCCCGAGAACTGACACTGTCGGCTGTAGCTGTTTCTCACGGTGACCGCCTGACTACAGACGGTCGATACGGAACCGGCGGACGGAGTCCGAAGTAAACAGACGCGGCTGGACGAGACGACAGCGGAGACAATGAGCACCGTGGGCGGGCAACCCACGGTGATTGCATGACCCTTCGGGCTGGCGAAGTATGTCAGAGGCACGATATCGCCTGGCCCGAACGTGGCAGTTCCACAAGACCAACGTGCTCCATTGCGTTCAGCGGGGACGTGGTCTTACGTGGACAGCAACTGTGTCTGTGTCACGAGCGGTAAAAAAGATGGACACATTGGCTGCAATAATATCCAATGCCCGAGAGAATAGTACAGCTTCCGGAGAGAATTCCATTACAAATGGAAACTGATATGTGCGAAAAATATGAGCTACAGTATATGGGGACAGTATGGGCGTAGAATCAGTTATTCAGTACGTCCGAACGTCGTCCGTCCGGACGGACATCATCGGCTCGCTGTGTCCCGGAGCCAAGGCCACCAACGAACTGCTGTCAGCGGTCACTGCGAGCGAGTCCGCGATATACGATGCGCTCTCGAACCTCGAAGGCCGCGGTCTGGTCACCTCGATGGATGACGGATGGCGACTCACCGGTACCGGCCGCCTCGTCGCGGATACGATTCACCGCCAGCAACGCCTCGAGGAACTCTTCGCCGTGGCCCCGCAGTACTGGGAGTCCCACGATACGTCAGTTCTACCACAGCCGTTCCGGTGTCGCCTCCCAGAACTCGACGAGTACACGGTCATCCGTGGCACGCAGACCGATATCAACCGCCCGGTCCGCGAAGTCGTCACTCGCGTCGAGAGCGTCCAGAACTGCGACGTGGTCTCGCCCGTCTACCACCCAGAGTACGAGGAAGCGATGCCAGATAGCCCCGACTCGAGACTGGTGGTAAGCTGTGCTGTCATCGACGAGATACTCGGCAAGGAGTCCGTCTCGCTCGATATGAATCGATACGAGGAGACGACCGTTCGTGTCACGGAGGTCCCGTACGCACTTGCCGTCGCCGACGACTGGATGATCCTGACGCTCCCAGAACTCGACGGAGCCTGGCCGTCGGCGAAAATCGTCTCCGAAACGGACAGCGCTATTTCGTGGGCACGGGACCTGTTCGCGCACCTCTGGACGGATGCAACCCCGATAGAAACGTATCTCGCCGACCGCTGATTTTGGCAAACCTAAACATTCAAGAACCGTGGGTTCTGACGGATGAGCAATGGCTATTCAGGGTTCACGGAGCGACGAACCGGCCGGCTACACCTTCGACGACCTCGCGGTCGTTATGGGCACGTACAACGAGGAAGAAGCAATCGGCACCGTGCTCGATGACATCGCTGCAGTGACTGACGGGCGCGCCGAAGTCGTCTGTGTCGACGGGTCCAGCGACCGGACACCGGAGATCGCCCGCGAGCACGGCGCTACAGTCATCCAACAGGAACCGCAGGGGTACGGCGTGGCAGTCCGCGAAGCCGTGCTGACACCGGACCGGCCGGTCGTCGTCACGACGGACTGCGACGACACGTATCCGATGGAACGTCTGCCCGATTTCCTCGCGGAAATAAACGACGGGGCCGACGTCGTCAGCGGTGACCGACTGTACTACGGGGCCGAACAGATGCCGGCGATGAACAAACTGGGGAACGAACTGTTCGCGCTACTCGCGAGCGTGCTCATGGGCAAGCGCGTCCACGACACGACGACTGGAATGCGCGCGTACCGCCGCGAGGTCCTCCAGAAGATCGTCTGGACCGAGAACACCGGACTCTCGGCCGAACTGCTCATGCGGCCGCTGATGCGTGGCTACGACGTGCGTGAGCGCCCCATCGCGTACGACGAGCGGAAAGGCGAGACGAAACTCGACCCGTTCTCGGGCGGGGCTGCCATCGCGAAATCTATCGTCCGCGTTGCGCTCGAAGAACGGTTCCGGTAACACCGCCGAAGCAGTCGACGACGGGACCCGGCTTATCGGTCGTTCGGTGGCTGCTGATAGCTACCCGTTCCACCGGGGTGGCCCTGTGGATTCTCGATGCCGACGAGCTTACCGCCGGTCGGCGAACTGTACAGCGCGAACAGGAGGTCGTTGACGAGGTAGTAGCGGACGCGGTGCCTCGGGTCGCCATGTGGGTCCGGATCAGAGGCCTTGACCCCCATTCCCCGAAGCGTATCTTCTTTCGTCGCAGCATCGACCGCCACGAAGTTGCTGTCTTCCCACTCTCGGGTGTACGCGTCCAGATCCGCGACTGCTTCCGCCATGTCCTCGGCTCGCTCGGGGTCTGCCTCGACCCGTCCGGCGACGTAGCTGTCGACGAATCCAGCGACGCCCGTCACCTCGCTCGGATAGACGATAGCGGCGACGGCACGGTACGTCTCGCGTTCGTGGTCCCCGAAGCTCGATTCGGAACTGGCGGCGTCGGCCTCGGCTGACTCGTCAGCATCGTCGCTTGTCGACCTGTCCCAGGCGAGCGCCGCCGCGCCGCCGGCGACGGTGACACCCGCCGCGGCGAGTGCTTTCAGTGCGTCGCGTCTGGTGAGTTCGTAGTCAGTCATCGGTGAGTCTCACGTATTCTCGCTTGTCGTGGTCGCGTTCATGCTGATGCCATCGCGATGCGTGCCCGGGACGTAGGCCGCTTCGCCGCCGCAGCGGCGCTGGTCCCGACAGACTTCGAGCCGCGGCGTCAGCGCCCGGACGCTCTCGTCTGTCTGCTCGACCGGGAGTTCCGCGCGGTACTCGAACCCCGCGCCGGTGCCGTAGTCGACGAACATAATCAGCGTGACCGTCCCGTCTTCCGGCGTCGGGACGCTGACCTGGTCGTCGATTCCGTCGCCGGTGAGCCGCGTCCGATTCCGGTCGGTCGAGAGCTGCAGATCCAGCCGGTCCGTTCCGGTAACTGTCGCGTAGTCGTTCTCACCCTCGCTTGCGAGCCGGATCGAGACCAGCGCGGCCTGCTCCGGAACCGACGCCGACACGTCCGTTTGGACCGTCTCGCCCTCCGCGACCGACACCGGCTGGAGTCGCGGCTCGACGGGCAGCCCCAGATACGGGACCCACTCGCCGCGGAACACGTAGCGGTAGTAGTCCCGCTCGGGATAGGCGTCGAGCACCTCGAACTGGCGGTGTTGCATCGCGTAGACGGTGTCGCCGTCGAAGCCGGGGTCGTTGCGAACCGACTGGAACGGGTGGTTGAGCCAGTCGCCATAGGGCGTGGGAAGCAGGACGAGGCTATTGTCGAGGTCACGCTGCTCGAATGGTTCGTAGGCCTGCTCTAGCTGCTGGGTCACCGCGTAGTTGTCCGAGACCGGCTCGGCCGCCGTCGCGACGGCCGCGCCGCCGCCCAGCGCCGCGCCACACAGCGCCACCGCGAGCAGGACCGGGCGGACCCGGTCGGCGCTGACCTGTTCGGTGACCAGCCGCTGGGTCCGCCGGGCGACAGCGACGACGCCGACGGCACCGAAGGCCATCAGCGGGACGAGCATGTCGACGTGGTAGAACGGCCCCAGGAAGGCAACCAGGCCGTCAGTCGGGTCCGAGAGGTCGCCGAGCATGTTCACGGTGCCCCAGAAGTAGCCGTTGCCGAGCGGGACCGTCAGGAGGACGCCGGCCAGCGCCGCCTGTCGACCATCTATCCCGCGGCGCACGGCAGCCCCGAGTCCGACGGCTGCAGCGAGCGTTCCCAGCGGCCCGGCGACGACCCACTGGGTGACGAGCTTCCAGAGGAGTTCGGCGTTCGCGTCCAGCGACATCGCTGGCGTGAACTCCCGAGAGTAGCCCAGAATCTCTCGGTAGCCGAAGCCCGGGCCGTCCTGCGGGGCGAACACCTCGTAGGGGAACAACAGCGCGGAGCCGGTGACGACGCGGTTGTATGCAAGCGTCGCGGCAACGCCGGTGAGCCCGCCGATGGCAGTCAGCGACAGTCGCGTGAACCGCGCCGGGTCGCGCGTCCGGAGCGACCACAGCGCGTGGGCGATGAACGGCGTCGCAAACAACACCGCCGTGTACGGCCGTGCGAAAAAGGCGATGCCGATCGCGAGCCCAGCACACGCCGCCGTCTTCCGGCTCCCCGTCCGGTCGGCGTGGAGATACGCCGCGGCGAAGCCGAGGTTCCAGAGCGTCGTCGGCACGTACGAGAGGAACACCGACGCCTCGACGAGGAACAGCGGCGATCCGAGCATGAGGACGGTCGCTACCACGCCGGTTCGAGCGTCGAAGGCCTCACGGACGGTGTGGTAGGTCAGCGCCAGCACGCCGGTCGAAATCAGGCCGAGCGCGATGCGGTAGCCGCCGAGTAGTTTCCCGACGGCGAACATCGCCGCCGGAACCGGCGCGTATTTCGGATACAGCCGCTCGCCGTCGGCGACGAAAAACCACGGCCGGAACGACTCCTCGACCGGGGGGTAAATGAACAGTTGCCCCTCCAGCAACATCGCGGCCTGCTGGAGGTAGACGCCCTCGTCATGGTTGGTGGTGTGGTGCGGAAAAACGACGTGGGCAAGCGTGAAAACGGTGATCCCGCCCAGCAGCGCCACCAGTCCCGCCTGTACCCCCGGCCGGCGCAGTCGATTCATTCCGTCGGGTACCAGGCCAGGTCGTGGTCCGCGACCAAGTCGACCTCGACGGGCTGGCCCGGTTCGAACGTCTCGACGTGGTTGTGCATACTGTGGACGACGTCGCCGCTGTGGAGCTCGACCCGGTAGACGAACGAGGGGCCGTTGTACTGGCGGTGAACGACGTAGCCGTCGGCTTTGGACTCGTTTGTCGGCATCGCCTGCAGGTCGTCGGGCCGGACGAGCACGTCCACCATTGCGCCGTTGTACGCCGCAACTGGCCCGTTCAGCAGGTCCACGTCGAACGAGCCCAGCCCTGTCTCGATTTGGTCGTTAGTCACCCGGGCCGAGAGGAAACTCGCCTGGCCGAGGAAGCTCGCGACGAAGCGGCTCTCGGGGTTCTCGAACACTTCAGCGGGGTCGCCGATCTGAGCGATGGTCCCGTCGTTCATGATGGCGACGCGGTCGCTGATCGACAGCGCCTCCTCCTGGTCGTGGGTCACGGAGATGGCGGTGACGCCGGCCCGCTTGAGGATCTTGCGGACCTCCTCGCGCATCTCGACGCGCAGGCGCACGTCCAGGTTCGAGAACGGCTCGTCGAGCAGGAGGACGTCAGGCTCCGGGGCCAGCGAGCGCGCGAGCGCGACGCGTTGCTGCTGGCCGCCGGAAAGCTGGCTCGGCATCTTGTCGTGATGGGCCGACAGGTCGACCAGTTCGAGCAGTTCGTCGACCCGCTCTCCGACAGCGTCTTCCTCCATCTCGGTCAGGCCGAACGCGATGTTCTCGGCGACGGTGAGATGCGGGAACAGGGCGTAGTCCTGGAAGACGATACCGACGTTGCGCTCCTCGGGCTTCCGGAACGAGGTGCCGTCGGCGATGACTTCGTCGGCGATAGAGATTTGCCCGTCGGAGGGGCGTTCCAGCCCGGCAATCATCCGGAGCGTCGTTGTCTTGCCACAGCCCGAGGGACCAAGCAGCGTCAGCAGTTCGCCGTCTTTCACGTCGAGCGAGAGGTTCTCGACGGCGACTTCCTGCCCGTAGTCCTTGGATACGTCGTCGAGTTCCAGGACGGTCCGGTTCGGGTTCGCTACTGCTGCGTCCACGTCGTCGAAGTCCGATGTTTGCTGTGTGCGTGTTTGTCGAGACATTAGCTTGTGTCCTCCCGTCGAAGAATGACCAGCATGGAGAGTCCGGAAAGGCCAACGAGCACGAGGGCCGGGACCGCCGCCTGTCCGTAGTAGCCGGCACCCTGGACGAGCCAGATGTACGTGACGAAGGTTTCGAAGCCCGTCGGGCGTAACATCAGCGTTGCCGGCAATTCCTTCATGGTCGTCAGGAACACCAGCGCGGCCCCGGCGGCGATACCCGGCGCGACGAGCGGCAAGACGACCTTCCGGAACGCCGAGAGCGGGTGGTAGCCCAGCGACCGCGCCGCCTCGATGTACTGCGGATCGACTTGGAGAATCGAGGATTCGGTCGTCCCGACGGCCTGCGGGAGGAACCGAATCACGTAGGCGAACACCAGCAGGATGACGCTCTGGTACAGGAAGGGGACGTACCGGAGCCCAAGGTACACCAGCGCGAGGCCGAGAACGACACCGGGGACCGCGTAGCCGACGTACGTGGCCCGCTCGGGAAGTGACGAAATACCCGACGTGCCCCGCGCGGCGAGGTACGCAATCGGGAGCGCCGCCACGACGCAGATAGCGGCCGCGGCGGCGGCCAGACCGACCGAGTTCCAGGCATAGGACGCCTCGAACGCGAAGCCACCGCCGCTGTAGCCCGTGCCGGAACGGAGGAGCCACTGGAGCAGGATACCGATGGGAAGCACCAGACACAGGGACGCGATGGCACCGCAAAACAGCAGTGCCGGGGCCTTCCAGTACCCGAGCCTGATGAGACCGGGCCGGCGCGAACCGCTGCTGACGTAGGCACCGTCCCGGCCCGCGCTGAGCCGCGATTCGACGGCGAGGATGCCGAGCGCCATCACGAGCAACAGCATCGAGAGCACGGAGGCGTAGTCCAGTCGCGCGCGCCGAACTCGTTGTAGATCATCCGCGTGAACACGTCGTACTGCATAATCGCCGGCGTTCCGAAGTCAGAGAGCGCGTACAGTGCCACCAGCAGCGCGCCGGCGGCGATGCCCGGTGCGATCTGTGGTAGCGTGACGCGGCGGAACGCCTCCCAACGAGTGTGATTCAGCGTCCGGGCGGCCTCGACGACGGTCCCGTCGAACGACAGCAGCGACGCGCGCGTAGTCAAAAATACGTACGGGTAGGTAAACAGTGTCAGGACGAGTATTGCGCCGTGCAGGCCGTATATTGTCGGGATTTGCTCGATACCGAGCGGCGAGAGCAGGTCCGCGAGGACGCCACGGGGGCCAAAGGCCGAGACGAACGCGAAGGCCCCGATGTAGCTCGGAACGACCAGTGGCAACGCGGACGTGATCGTCCAGAACCGTTTGAACGGCAGATCGGTCTGGGCGGTGAGAATCGCCAGCGGGACGCCGATGAGAATCGATGCGACAGTGACACCAGTCACCAGCGCCAGCGTGTTCAGCGTCACCGAGACGGTCGTGTCGCTTGTCAGCAATTCGACCGCACGCGCGAACTCGATTTCACCTGCCCTGAGAAAGATCCAAACCAGCGGTGCCAGTAACAGCAGCGAGATCGCCAGCGAGACCACTGCGAGCAGCGTGTGCGGCGACGAGTCTCGTTCCGATGTCGTCGCCTGCTCCCGAAGCCGCTCGTACCGGTCTTTTGTGCCCATATTAGAGGACGCCAGCGTCCCGCAATAAGTCAACGGTTCCGGCCACGTCGGCCAGTTCGGTCAGGTTGATCTCTGGCGGGTTCAGTTCGTCGATGCGTGGGAGGTCGCCGACCGGTGCGACACCCGGAATCATCGGATACGCGAACGTCCGGGTGGCGAAGAACTCCTGTGCCTCCGCCGAGAGGACGTGCCGGACGAAGTTCGACGCCAGGTCCGCGTTGTCGGTTCCGTTGATGATTTCCAGCCCCGAGACGTTGACGAGCGCGCCGGCGTCGCCCTCGGTGAACGCGAGGCCGATGGGCGAGTCGTCGCGGGCGGACTGGACCCGAAGCGTGTAGTAGTGGTTGGCGAAGCGGCGGTGAGTTCACCGTCGGCGCAGGCGTT
Organism: Haloarcula sp. CBA1122; assembly: GCF_009741785.1. Classification (NCBI taxonomy): domain Archaea; kingdom Methanobacteriati; phylum Methanobacteriota; class Halobacteria; order Halobacteriales; family Haloarculaceae; genus Haloarcula; species Haloarcula sp. CBA1122. The sequence goes on along the minus strand of NZ_WPCB01000009.1, from coordinate 55,460 downwards.
GGAAACGCGGAACTCGTCGTCGTAGGTAGTGATCCCGTGGTCCTGCATCGCCTGAAGCCACGACATCGTCTCGTCGTCGCCGCGGATGAGCCGCATCGCGGTGACAAAGGACTGGAACGCGCCGTAGCTCGGTGCCCAGCCCATGCTGTTTTCCAGCGCAGCTGTCTCGGGGAACTCCTGAACTGTCGATGGGATGTCGGATTCGGAGATCTGGTTCGTGTTGTACGGGATCGCCCGGGCGCGACCGGCGATGCCAACCCAGCGGCCCTCGCTGTCCTGGTAGGCTTCGGGGACCGTCGAAAGGGCCTCTTCGGGGAGACTCGCGGTCGCACCGGCGTTGGCCACGGCACCGAGCGAACCGGCGTCGATGGACATGAACACGTCGGCGGGACTCGCGCCGGCCTCGTTTTCCTCGATAATCGTGTTCGCGAGGTCGCTGGAGGCTTCGAGCCGGTGGTTCGCCGTGAAGTCCGGATACAGCTGTTCGAGCAGGTTGATGAGGTCGAGATACAGTCCACCCTCGCCACCGCCGAGATACAGCGTCAGTTCGCCGCTGAGGTCCGGCAACTCCTCGATGGAGGTGCCGCCGGGAGCGTCCCGCTGTTCCACCAGTGGGCCGGACCCACGGAAGTCCGAAAGGGAAATCTGCCCGACGCCGGTATCAGTTCCACCGTTGCTTCCACCCTCACCGCCATCGCCACCACCGAGAATGCCGGAACAGCCGGCAAGCGCTGTTGCGGCAGTCGCGCCGCCGAGAGCGAGGAAGCGCCGTCGAGACTGCGTCGCGTTACGTCCAGTCAGATCGTTAGAATCACTCATTGTTTGATTTAGGGTTGCCTAAACAACTTAGGCCTTTCTAGTCGTCGGCGGTCGCGGGGACCTGTTCCGTCGCGGCGGCGTCCAGTTCGTCGAGACATTCCAGCCAGTCGAGCATGAACTCCCCGCAGTAGTTAAGGAAGGCACCGTTTTCCCAGTCGCTGAAATCGCCGTCGGCCATCGCTGTCCCGATTGCGTCGAACACTTCGGCGTAGGAGTCGGCGTCCGCGCCGGCCTCGTCAACGATCTCCCAGACGTGCTCGTTGAGTTCGAGCCCGTGGACCTCGTTGGTCAGGTCCGAGAACGTCGAGCGGGGCGCTTTGTTGTGCTCACAGAGGGGGTCGCCGTTGTAGATCTGCTTGCCGAGCACGTCACAGGCCCGCTTGAGGAACACGCCCGACCAGATGTCGTCGAAGCGGCCCACGTCCCACTCGTTGTCGTCCATCGGGAGCTGGTAGAACGCCGGAATCACTTCCCGGCGGAACGCGAGGTTCATCGAGCAGACGGTGAGGTACTGGCCCTTGGCGGCGACGAAGTCCTCGCCGAAGTCCGCCTCGCTCGTCCGGGTCTGGGCCTGTCCCTGGAGGTCGCCGTCCATCAGGATACGAACGGCGTCGAGGTCCGGTACGTTCGTCCAGAGGCCTTGAGAGGCGACCACATCGTCGACCTGCGTCGCTTCCGTCGAAATTTCCTCGTCCATCGCGGCGTAGGGGTAGCCGCGCGGGTAGAGACCGTGCTCGTCCTCGTTCTGGTAGAGCACGTTGACCCACTGCTCGTCGGAGCTGACCGTCTCTATCTCGCCCTCGAAGGACAGGTTCGACATGTGGGTCCCGAAGAAGTCTGCGTCCTCGTGTGGCAGCGTGTCATCGTCGATAAACACACCGTACTCGTAGTCGTTGGCCCACATGTAGAGGAGGCCAAACGACGTCTGCGCGTGGCTCGCTTCGGGGATAAGGTGCGAATACTCGCTCGCGCCGTGGTTCTCAAACCAGGTTTCGCGAGCAGTCCCGTCGTAGACGGCCCCGTCGACGCCTTCTTCGTCGAGCATCTGTTCCATCGCGTCGGTGTCACAGAAGTCCTCGGTGATGAGCACGACGAACAGTCGATCCAGATCGAACCCGTGGTCCCGGGCGTTCTGGAAGTACGTTCGCATACATTCGTGGTTTCGAATCGTCGGCACCATCACGCAGATGTCGGCTGTCATGTACTGACCCCACCTCTTTAGGCCATCCTAAAAGATTTGGCGTTCTCACTTTGCTGCCCTCGTAGATCTGTTTTCCAGACATCATGTGTCCCGAAACCGGAACATCATTATATTCTAAATCTGACGTTTAATGTTGTATTAGGAGAACTATTATCTGGCTGTGCTTTGCCAGATTAGGTGATGAGCGTACGAAGCAACAGGGCTCCGATCAACCACAAATGAACCTGGATAATCAGACCTGTGTCGTCACCGGGTCCTCGCGCGGTATCGGCCGCGGAATCGCCAAAGACCTCGGTGCTCACGGGGCCAACGTCGTCGTAAATTACCGGTCCTCGGAAGCGGAAGCCCGTGCCGTCGTCGAGGATATCCGCGAAAGCGGTGGCAATGCTATCGCGGCGCAGGCCGACGTGGCGAAACTCGATGAAGTCCGGGCGATGCGTGAGAGGGTGGCCGACGAGTTCGGTCCCACGGACGTGCTCGTCAACAACGCTGGTATCACCATCGACAAGAAATTCGAGAACATGACCCGTGAAGACTGGGAGACGGTTATCGACGTCAACCTGGGCGGCGTGTTCAACGGGACGAAGGCGTTCTACGACGACATCCGCGACGCCGAGCACGGCCGACTGATAAATATCTCTAGCGTCGTCGGCCAGCAGGGAAACATCGGACAGGCCAACTACGCGACGACGAAGTCCGGACTGTTCGGCTTTACGCGGACCCTAGCGCTCGAACTAGCACACACGGGCTCGACCGCGAACTGCGTCGCGCCGGGCTTTGTCAAGACCGATATGTTAGAGGAGGTGCCCGAACGCGTTCAAGAGAAGATTTTGCGGGAGATTCCGCTCGACCGGTTCGCACGCGTCGAAGACATCGCCGGCATCGTCAGGTTCGTCGCGAGCGAAGAATCGAGTTATATGACTGGACAGGTACTTGGCGTCAACGGCGGGATGGAGTGGTAGCATGAGTCAGCAGGAAGAACCAGAAGACGAGACCGCGCCCGACGACGCGGTCGAGGAGTTGCGACAGAAACGAGCCGAAGCCGAACTCGGTGGTGGCGAGGCCCGTATCGAATCCCAGCACGAGAAGGGCAAGATGACCGCCCGCGAGCGCATCGACTTCCTCGTCGACGACGGCACGTTCAACGAGGTCGATCCGTTCGTCGAGCACCGGTCGACGAACTTCGGCATGGAGGAGAAGCGCTTCGCCGGCGACGCGGTCGTCACCGGCTACGGCGAGGTCGACGGTCGGAAGGTGTTCCTGTTCGCCCACGACTTCACCGTGCTCGGCGGCTCGGTCGGCGAGGTCGTCGCCGACAAGATCTGCAAGGTGATGGACCGGGCCATCGAGAACGGCGTCCCGGTCATCGGCCTCAACGACTCCGGCGGCGCGCGCATTCAGGAAGGCGTCGACTCGCTGGTGGGTTTCGCCAAGATATTCGAGCGCAACACCAAGGCCAGCGGCCTCATTCCCCAGATTTCCGCGATTATGGGTCCGTGTGCCGGTGGAGCCACCTACAGTCCGGCACTGACTGACTTTACCTTCATGGTGCAGGACACCAGCCACATGTTCATCACCGGGCCGGACGTCATCGAGACGGTGACCGGCGAACAGGTGTCGAAGGAGGAACTCGGCGGTGCGGGCTCTCACTCTACCAAGTCCGGCGTCGCTCACTTCTCGTACCCGTCAGAGGAGGAGGCCCTCGAAAACATCCGCCGCCTCCTGTCGTACCTGCCGGCGAACAACATGGAGGACCCGCCGCGGGTCAAGCCGTGGGACGACCCCGACCGGGAAATTCCCGGCGTGACCGATATCGTCCCGTCGGCCCCGCGCAAGCCCTACGACATGACGAAGGTCATCGACGCCATCGTCGACGAGGACTCCTTCTTCGAGGTTCACGGCAACTGGGCGCGCAACGTCGTCGTGGGCTTCTCGCGGATGGACGGCCAGTCGGTCGGCGTCGTCGCCAATCAGCCACGCGTGAGCGCGGGGACACTCGACATCGACGCGGCGGAGAAAGCGGCCCGTTTCGTCCGCTTCTGTGACTCGTTTAATATCCCCATCCTCACGCTCGTCGACGTGCCCGGGTTCATGCCCGGCACCGACCAGGAGCACAACGGCATCATCCGGCGGGGTGCGAAGCTGATCTACGCCTACGCCGAGGCGACGGTCCCGCTGCTGTCGGTCGTCGTACGGAAGCCTACGGCGGCGCGTACATCGTCATGTCCTCGAAGTTCCTGGGCAGCGACGTGAACTACGCCTGGCCCGGTTCGGAGATGGCAGTGCTCGGTCCGCGGGGCGCGGTCAACATCCTCTACCGGAACGAAATCGCAGACGCCGACGACCCGGACGCCAAGCGCCAGGAACTGATGGACGAGTTCCGCGACGAGTTCGCCAATCCGTACGGGCCGGCGAAACGGGGCTACCTCGACGACGTCATCGAACCGAAAGAGACGCGCAAGCGCCTCATTCAGGACCTCGACCTCCTGCAGCGCAAGCGCGAGGACACGCCGCCGAAAGACCACGGCAATATCCCGCTGTAATATGGCGACTCGCAACACACCACAGTCGGACGCGGAGACGCCGCCGCTTACCGATATCGAGGGCCCCGAGGACCTGTCGCTGTCGATACCGGCGGACGCGTCACAGGCAGAAGCAGCGGCTATCGCCGCTGCGATCAGCGCTCACCTGACCGACCGCCGGCGCGCTGCTAAAGCGTCATCGCAGCGCTCGACCGTCGAGTACGTGGACGAGTGGACGCTGGCCGGACGGCTGGCGAGCGTGGGCAAGCGCCGCCCCCCGAACGACGTCAAGCGGGGCGAGGAGTGGAAGGCGGCGGCGCGAGCGCGATACTAAGAGTCCGTAAACTCCTGCAGCACTTCGAGGTCGCGGGTGGTCCGCATGAACTCCGACAGCGCCCGTTCGGCCCCGCAGTCGTCACAGACGAACTGTGTCTCCGGGGCCGGGAGGTCGGACACTTGCTCTTCCCAGGCAACTGAACACGCCGGACATTGTAGTTGGAGCCAGGCCTCCTGCATATTTCGTGTGTGGTTAGCACACACGGATATACTTTGTGTGGATTCTCACTGTCGGGGGCTATGGTGCTGTTTGTCGATTCATGGCGTTTTTGGGCTACCTAAATATGGGAAGATTTAAACCATTTAGGCAAGCCTAAAAAGATATGAACCGACGAGAGTACATCGTTGCGACCGGTGTCGGCCTGGCAGGTGCCGTCGCCGGCTGCTCGGGTCAGTCCGAGGCCGGGAGCGGTGGTGACGGCGCGACTGATGACGCGACGGATTCCGGTACGACGACCGCGACAGCGACCACGGAACCGACGGAGTCGGGCTACTCCGTCGCGATGGAACCGGTGGGCGAGGTCACGTTCGAGGCAGTTCCGGAGGGCTGGGTCGCGAACAACGGGAGCTGGGCCGACATGGGGATCGCGCTCGGCCTCGACGCACCAGAGGGCGTCTGGCTCCCCTCCCGATACCACACTCAGTACTACGACGAGATCCCGGGCGTCAGCGTCGACGGGAGTTCGATCCAGAAGCTGTGGGGGGACAGCGGTGTCGGGAAAGAGCAGTTCTACGAGATAGACGCCGACATCCACGTCATGGACCCGAACTTCCTGCAGAGCCGCGGGTCCTGGGAACAGTCGGATATCGACGAAATCGAAACCCAGGTCGGTCCCTTCTTCGGGAACAGCATCTTCTCGACCGGCTACGAGTGGCACGACTACACCTACTACACGCTGTACGAAGCTTTCGAGAAACTGTCCCAGGCGTTCCAGCGGACCGACCGGTTCGAGGCGTTCCGGACTCTCCACGAAGAATTCCAGACGAGCCTGGAAGACCTCGTGCCGGACTCGGAGTCCGACCGGCCGGAGGTAGCCATCATGTGGGCCGGCAGCGACGAGCCCACCAGCTTCTCACCGTACCTCATCGAGGACGGGACCAGCTTCAAACAGTGGCGAGACCTCGGGGTACGCGATGCCTTCGCGAAGACCGATGTCAGGGACTTCCACGCAGACCGCAGCAAGGTCGACTTCGAGACCCTGCTCGACATCGATCCGGAGTACCTGCTCCTGCGCGGACAGGAGAACAAAACGCGCTCGGAGTTCGAGGACACGGTCGTCAGCTTCCTCAAATCGGACCAGAGCGGAAGCGAACTGACGGCGGTACAGAACGGGAACGTGTATCGCGGTGGCCCGCTGTACCAGGGGCCGATAACGAGCCTGGTCCTCACGGAACGGGCCGCGTCGCAGGTGTACGACGTGGACCGGAACCTGTTCGACCGTCAGCGTGTCGCCGATATCGTCGCCGGAGAGCTGTAGGGCACCATGGTCGGACGAACACTCGCGGACATCCGTGACAGGCTCTCGGAACTCAGCGTGGCTGTCGGGCCGTATCGCGTCGTCAGCGCCCGGACAGGAACGCCGCCGTTCCCGGTGTCGGGAATGCAGTTCCCGGACCGCGAGACGGCTGCCGAAGCGGCCAGCGTCGCGACCGCCTACCGGAGTGCCCTCCGCCGCTACGACCCCCGTGTCACCGTCCACGGCCTCATCGTCTGTGAAGCGCCGTGGGGGACCGACGCCGTCAGGACTGGCCCGTCATCGCTCCCGGAGTACTGTCACACGGTCGCCGGGTCGCTGTTCGAGGTGTTGTCAGGCCGTCATCGCTCCGTCGAGCAGGCAGTCATCGACAGCTACCTCGAAGCGGCCGAGGAGACGGAGAACCGCGAGCGCCTCTGTCTGGCGATGCTCGAAAGTATGGCCACGGCGATCGCCGACAATCTCGACCCGGAAGTACAGGCGGACACCCTCCGCGAAGCCGCCGGCCAGTTACCGAGGAAGCCAAGCGGGCCTGAGCCGGTCCGGGACGCCGTCGCCGACCTCGAAACAGCGGGGCTGGTCGACGAGACAGCAATCGAACCCGCCGCGGTCGGTCCCGGCCGCTGTTCCAGATATATTACATTACAGAACTATCGCCCGACGCTGTCGGACCTCCGCTGCCCAGTGTTGCCGATTGCCGTCGAACTGCTGCGCCGGACGAGTATCACGCCACAGATGGCCGAAGCCGAGCGAACCCCGGACGGCTGGCGCCTGCTCGTCTCACTGGCCGGTGACCAACCCGCCGAAGGGCTGTCGGTCGTCACGACGACTGCGTGAACATTCCACTCGCTCTATAGGTCGGACCGTAATACATACACGAGACCCCTGTGACGGCACAGGTATGGGAGTCGCAGTAATCGGCGCGTCAATGACGAAATTCGGGCAACGCGACGCCTGGATCCGCGAGTTGCTCTCGCAGGCGGGCGAGGAATGCCTCACGGACGCCGGCGTTGCACCCGACGACGTAGAGCACCTGTACGTCTCGAACATGGCCAGTGGCGAGTTCGAAGGGCAGACGGGAATCATGAATCTGCTGGCCCACGACCTGGGAGTGCTTCCGGCCTACAGCGAACGGGTCGACCAGACCTCTTCCTCGGGCGGAGCAGGCATCTACGAGGCCTGGCAGTCCGTCGCCAGCGGGGCCAGCGATATGACGCTGTTAGTCGGCGGGGAGAAAATGACTCACAAGACGACGGGCCAGGCGACCGACATCATCGCCTCGATTACCCACCCCGACGAGTACAAGCACGGCGTGACGCTCCCGTCCTTTGCCGGGATGACCGCCCGGCACTATCTGGAGCGGTTCGACGCTCCTCGGGAGTCGCTCGCCCGGGTCGCGGTCAAGAACCATCGAAACGGCGTGGACAACCCCAAGGCGCAGTTCCAGACGGAGATCACGATGGAGAAAGCGCTCGAGTCACCCATCATCGCGGACCCGCTGCGTCTGTATGACTTCTGTCCGATCACGGACGGCAGCGCCGCGCTCATGTTCACCACAGAGGAGCGCGCCAAAGAGATAACCGACGAGTACGCCCTCGTCTCCGGCATCGGTGGGGCGACCGACACCCACGTCGTCCACGAGCGCGACGACCCGACGGTCATGGGCGGGGTCGTCGAGTCGAGCAAACAAGCCTACGAGATGTCGGGGCTCACTCCCGAGGATCTGGATGTGGCGGAGCTACACGACATGTTCACCATTCTTGAGTTCCTCCAGCTAGAGGGTATCGGCGTCGCCGAGCAAGGGACGGCCTGGGAGCTGGCGATGGACGGTGCCACTGCCAAGGACGGCGACCTGCCGATCAACACCTCCGGGGGGCTCAAGTCCAAGGGCCATCCGCTGGGGGCAAGCGGTGTCGCGCAGGGCGTCGAAATCTACGAACAGCTCGTCGGCGAGGCCGGGCCGCGACAGGTCGACGCCGACACCGCACTGGCGTGTAACGTCGGCGGCTTTGGCAACTGTGTCATCACCACCATCATGGAGGCCGCAGAATGACGCTGGAAGCAGGCATGTGCGCAAACGGTCACGTCTCGTACCCCACCCATCCGCTGTGTCCGGAGTGTGGCGAACCACAGGACGCGACGTTCGACCTCGCGGACCGGACCGGCGAAGTGGTCACTTGGACCCACTCGACGGCGACGCCGCCGGGCGTCCGCGAGCCAAACACGCTGGCTATCGTTGAGTTCGACATAACGGACGTCTCCGATGCGAGCGACGAGTTCGTCCGCGCGCTCGGGCAGGTGACCACGGACGAGGTCGAAACAGGTGACACGGTCGAACCCGTCTACGTCGAGGAACTCCGCGACCCCGACGCGGGCATCAAAGTGCCCGAGAGTCAGGACTGGGACGGCTACCGCTGGGACCCGGTCTGATCAGCTCTCCTCACCCTGTCGGATAATCCGACCGTCTGTCGTCGGCGAAATCGTCCCCTGTTCCTCGATAGTGTTGCTGACGAGGTCGGAGAGGAGTGCGTCCTCGTTCGACGAGACGAGGACAGTTGCGTCGCTGAGCATGCTGTACCCGTCGGCGCCGCCGAAGACGACGTAGAAGCCGCGAACAGAACGTGAGTGCGCTATACGGTCGAAACCGTTGTCGAATAGGTGTCGGGAAGGGCCCCCGTCTCAGCCAGCTCGGCGATACACTCTTCGACGGACTCAGTTCGGCCTCTGTCGGCGAAGGGGGCAACCTGTACGAGGTCACCGCTCTCGTAGACTGCGAGGCAGACGGCCGGCATGACGAGTTCGCGGCGCTTCTCGCCCGTCGTCGAACTGTAACAGAGCCGGGTGTCGAAAAACGGCGCGAGGCAGACACCAGCCTCGCGGGCCCACTCCGCAAACTCGTTGTACAGGTCCCGCTCAGGTCCGTTACCGGAGCCCTGCAGCGGCACGCGCTTCTCCCACTCGACTGTGTCGACGTCGTCGAGTACGCCACGGCACACCAGCTCCTGTAGCTCACGTTCGATAGCGGTACAGCGTTTCTGTGACAGCGCTGGGAGGTCAGACCGGACGAACAGGGTCGCCCGACGACTGCCCGGAGCAGTAGAGCTGGACATCGGTATTCGTACCTAGCTCTGTGACATAATAAATCATTATGTTTCCAGGAGTGAAAATCTCACACTACGCTGAAGTTCTTTACTCCTCGTCGCTCCCCTCTCCGTCTTCGGGACCGGTGTCGTCCCTGTCTGGACCTTCGATATCGTCCTTTATCGACCGTAGTTCGGCGTCTACGTCCACTGGGACGTCAGTAACCTGGTCGGAGTCGACCTCCTCGCTCACCCCTGGTTCATTGGCTAATCTATCCTGGATCTGGCCACGCAATTGTTGGGCTTCCTGAATAAGCTCGCGGGCCTCTTCATCTTCCGGTGTCCCTTCGACAGCCTGCTGGAGGTCGGTCAACGCACCGTCGAGGCGAGAGAGCGTGGCCCGACTCAGATCACTCGCACGCTGTCGCACCTCATCCGAGGCGGACCCGGTCGATGTCGGCCGCCCTTCGGCCATTCGGAGGGCTCGACGGAGTATCTTCAGCGCCTCGATGTTGGTCTTCAACACCAGAATGACCGCAGGAATGGTCACGTCGCTGGTGAACCGGAGGAGTTCGCTCGGTGTCGGCGGCCGCGGCAGGCCGCTGTCGGTCGTAGGCTCGACCTCCGTCTCTAGCTCCTGCAGCGTCGTAACGAGGTCCGTAATCAGGGCGGAAAGGTCGTCGTCCGAGCTCATACCTCTCTCTTGTCGCCTCGGGTACTAAAGGCCGCGCCGTGTGGCCGGCCGGTTTCGTGTCGTCTCTGCCCCCGGTGTGGGGGCTGGCAGCCACAGATGATTAGGCCAACCAAAATCCTTTTAGCTTTAGGGGTGCCTAACTCAGGTAATGCCATCACAGACGGACGATGTCGAGACCTCCGAGGACCGCCCGGACGTTGCAGCACTGGACAGCGGTGCTGACAGAACCGTGTTTACCGAAGACGGGAACCGAGACGGTTGGATTTCGACCGACGTCACCGTCGACCTTCGACGGTAGTCCGTTCGTCCGCGCCGCGTTTCTCTTTCCTCTGACTCCTGAGTTACCTTCTTCACAGGCGGGTCTCTCCACGATCTGAACTGGGTAGCGACGCTACCAGTAACAGAAAATTCGGCAGAAGGCGGTGGGCCGACGTTAGTCCAAGACGAGCGTGTCGTCTTCGAGGTAGTGCTCGATGTGGTGTGCGTCTTCCTCGGTCTGCACGATGATTTCCCGGAGGATCTGCGCCGTCGCGTGGTCACCGAGGTTCTCCGCGAGGTCGATGTGATCACGGAGCGACTCGATGATGTCGCCGTACATCTCGAGGTCGTTTTCGAGCGACGTCCGGATGTCGTACACGTCCTGCCCTTCCGGTTCTACCGACGCGTGCTCTTCCTGTGCCTTGCCGCCAGCGACGGGCGTGCCACCGAGGGCCTGAGCCCGCTCCGCGAGTTCGTCGGCTGCCTCTTCGGCGTTGCCGGCGGCGTCGCCGAGGAACAGGTGGAGGTCGCGGAACTCTGCACCCTCGACGTTCCAGTGGTGCTTCTTGACCTGATGGTACAGCGTGTACGTGTCCGCCAAGTCCTGATTCAGCGCGTTGATTACCTGCTCGGACTTCTCCTTGTCGAGGCGGAGTTCGTTCTCTTCGACTTCCCCGAACTCGCGTCGGACGTGCTCTTGTGTTGCCATAGTCATCTTATTGTACAGGGGGAAGCCACTTAAAGATTGTTTTGTGAAAATATGTTTTCGGGAACCCAAAAAATATGTTCTAAGATAGAATGGCTGGTTACCTGAACAGAAATATTATCCGCTGATACCAACCCTCGCTCGAGTCAGCACTCTGCGCTTGAAACAAAAGGGATAGGACTACTCCGACAACGGCCGGGAAACGACGAGTGCAACGGCGTCCTCGTCGATACCGCTGCTGTCGACCGCTGTTTCACGGAGGACTTGCTCCTGATGGACCGCGACGACTGCGGCGAGGAGGTAGTCGTCCAGACCGAGATGTGCGCCGTACTCTTCCCAGACAGTTTCTCTGACCGCCATAAAGAACGTCTCGGGCGTGCGACGTAGCACTGCGTCGTCGAATCGCTTTCGCCACTCGTAAACGAGGTCCTCGACACCGGGATTGTCACGCATCGTTTGCTGGTGGTCAGCGAGCGCGGTTCGCAACTGTTCCTCGTCGACGCTGTTTGCTCTTGCGACTCCACGGACCACTTCGTCGTCGAACGGTGCTAAGAGCGCTGCGTCAGTCATCGGACGCCGCTACGGGGGTGACGAACAAAAACACCGTCACACCGAAATCGCGGTAATGAATCGTCTAGATTCCCGCTCGCTGGGAGTTCCCCACACCTATATTCGGGCCCCCCTGTAACCACCAGGTAGAGGCATGGGACGATTATCGACGTTGTTTGCGCCGGAACGTGTCGCAGTGGTCGGGGCGACCGATTCGGAGGGGTCCGTCGGTCACGCGGTCACCACGAACCTGCTCGATTCGTTTGCAGGGGAGGTCGTGGCCGTAAACCCGAACAAAGAGACAGTGCTTGGATTGCCGTGTTACGACAACCTCGCCGGCCTGGAAGACCCCGGGTCGGTCGACGTGGCTGTCGTCGTCGTGCCGCCGACGGTGGCGGTCGACGTTATCGAGAACGCCGGGGAAGCGGGTATCGAAAACGTGGTCGTCATCACCGCTGGCTTCGGTGAGACCGGCAGTGATGGGGCCGAACGCGAGCAGCGGCTCCGCGAGGCGGCCCGCAAATACGACCTGAATCTGGTCGGCCCGAACAGCCTCGGCGTAATGTCGACCCCTGTTGGGCTCAATGCCACCTTCGGCAATGAGATGGCCAGCGATGGCGACATCTCCTTTATGAGCCAGTCGGGCGCGTTCATCACCGCCGTGCTGGACTGGGCCGCCGAGCGCGATGTCGGCTTCAAAGACATCGTCTCACTCGGGAACAAAGCGGTGCTAGACGAGAGCGATTTCGTCGCCGAGTGGGGCGACGACCCCGATACCGACGTCATTCTGGGCTATCTGGAGGACATCAACGACGGGTCGTCGTTCGTACAGACAGCCCGTGAAGTGACACAGGACACGCCGATTGTTCTGGTCAAGTCCGGCCGCACGGACGCGGGTGCGAGCGCGGCGGCCTCCCACACCGGTGCGATGGCCGGGTCGGAGCGGGCCTACGAGGCCGGCCTCGACAAGGCCGGAACGCTCCGCGTCGAATCCGTACAGGAACTGTTCGACTACGCCCAGATTCTCGCCGGCCAGCCGCTCCCGGACGGAGACGAAATCGCTATCGTCACGAACGCCGGCGGCCCCGGCGTGATGACGACCGACGCCGTCGGCGACTCGGACCTGCAACTCGCGCAGTTCGGCGACGAGACGTTCTCCCGACTCCGCGAAGAGATGCCTGATGAGGCCAACATCTACAACCCGGTCGACATTATCGGCGATGCTCCCGCCGAGCGCTTCGAGACAGCCCTCGAAACAGTCCTTGCGGACGACAACGTTTCGATGGCCGTCGTCGTCGCCTGTCCGACCGCAGTGCTTTCCTTCGAGGAACTCTCGGAACGCGTCGTCGAACAGCAAGAGCGGTTCAAAAAACCCGTCGCGGCGACGCTGATGGGTGGGAAGTCCGTCGACGCCGGTGCGAACGTCCTGAGCGAAGCCGGCGTGCCGAACTACTTCGATCCGGCCCGCGCCGTCGGGAGTCTGGACGCTCTCAGACGCTATCGGGAGATCAGGACGACCGAGTACGAGGAGCCGACGACGTTCGACGTGGACCGCGAGCGGGCCCGCGAGATACTCGAATCCGGTGCCCGGCGCGGGTCGAACCGGCTCGGCGTGGAAGCGATGGAACTGCTCGACGCGTACGGGATTCCGACACCGCAGGGCGATGTCGTCTCCTCGCCCGTCGAAGCGGAGGCTATCGCCGAGGAAATCGGCGACGACGTGGTGATGAAAATCGTCAGCCCGGACATCCTGCACAAGTCAGACATCGGCGGTGTCGAGGTCGGTGTCCCCGTCGAAGACGTCCGGGACACCTACGAGGACCTCGTCGTCAGAGCGCGCAACTATCAGGAGGATGCGACAATTCTCGGCGTTCAGGTACAGGAGATGGTCGACCTCGACAACGGCGTCGAGACGATCCTCGGGATGAACCGCGACCCGCAGTTCGGGCCGCTGCTGTTGTTCGGCCTCGGCGGGATTTTCGTCGAGGTGCTCGAAGACAACACTGTCAGTGTCGCCCCCGTCAGCGAGACCGAGGCGAAAGGGATGCTCGACGACATCGACTCCGCACCGCTGTTGCGCGGTGCGAGAGGCCGCGACCCCGTCGACGAAGCGACGCTGGTCGAAACCATCCAGCGGCTCTCGCAGCTCGTCACTGACTTCCCCGCTATCGTCGAACTGGACATCAACCCCCTCGTCGCGACGCCCGACGGGGTGCAGGCGGTCGACCTGCGACTCACCCTCGACCAGGAGAAACTATGACCGACACGAACACGCTACTCGTCACGTCACTGGAGGAAGGTATCGGCAAGACGGCTATCACGCTCGCGCTAGCGACGCGTGCCCACGACGCGGGCTACGACGTCGGCTACATGAAGCCCAAGGGGACGCGCCTGCGGAGCGCGGTCGGCAAGACGCGAGACGAGGACCCGATGCTCGCCCGCGAACTGCTCGATCTGGAGACCGACCTCCACGACATGGAACCCATCGTCTACTCGCCGACGTTCATCCAGGAAGCCATCCGCGGGCGTGAGGACCCGGATGACCTCCGCAAGCGACTGCAAGAGGGCATCGAGACGTGTTCTGACGGGACCGACCTGCTCCTCGTCGAGGGGAGTAGCGACCTGACGACCGGCAGTATCGTCGACCTCACAGACATCGATATCGCGGAACTGCTCGACGCCCGCGTGCTGTTAGTCACCGGCTACGATACGCCCAGTGATACGGACGAGATTTTGTCCGCGGCCCGGGCGATCGGTGATCGACTCGACGGCGTCCTGTTCAACGGCGTCACCGACGCGACGGTGGACGAACTCGCCGACGACGTGGTTCCGTTCCTCGAAGGCGAGGGGATTCCAGTCCACGGCATTCTGCCGCGTGACCGCTCGCTCGCCGGCGTCACCGTTGCCGACCTCGCCCGGAACCTCGGCGCGGACATCCTCACTGGCGATGCCAACACCGACGTCCACGTCGAGCGGTTCAGCGTCGGCGCGATGAGCGGGAGCAGCGCACTCGAACGCTTCCGGCGGACGCGCGATGCCGTCGTCGTCACCGGCGGCGACCGCTCGGAGGTCCAGACCGCTGCTCTCGAAGCGTCCGGTATCAAGGCGCTACTCCTCACGGGTGGGTTCCAGCCCCCCAGTGCGGTCATCGGACAGGCGGCCGAGAAAAACGTCCCAGTGCTGTCAGTCCAATCGGACACGCGGACGACGATAGACAGGGTCGAGGAGGTGCTCCGGACCGGCCAGACACGCAACGAGGCAACAGTCGACCGTATGCAGTCGCTACTGGACGACGGTGTCGATATCGAGGCGCTGCTGTCAATCGATCTGTAGTACCGTCGTTTCGGCTGGGCGTTAGTCCGTTCCTAACGGAACATGGCCCCGCGCTAGGGCGAAACCTCCACATGAAACGTGCCTTACTATTTTAGTGGTTGGTAGTCAAGTATCAGATGGAGCCTTACCGGCTCCGTAGTGTCACACGACGGGGTTTTGCCCCCGTTCTATCCCCTTTGCTCGGCCACGTATGGACAGCTACTGGTCGATAGCTGGCCGTACCACCGACCGCGGGAGATCTGTGCTGATCCCCGAAATCACGCTGTCTGACGACTCGACGTCCAGCGGCGGAACGGGCCAGACGGAGCACCCGGTCATCCGTTCGATGACCGACGGATTCGTCCGCTCTGCGGTCGTCGCGCCTTCGTACTCGTTGAGAACGACACCGACGACTGGCACATCTCTCTGGCGGAGCGCTCGGACCGTCAACGCCGTGTGATTGAGCGTCCCGAGGCCCGAGCGGGCGACGACCAGCGCGGGAAGCCCGATATCCGAAACGAGGTCGATGATCTCCCGACCGTCCGCGAGTGGGACGCGCAGGCCACCGATACCCTCGACGACAGCCGTCTCGCTTCCTGCCACGACATCGGCGACTCCGTCGCGGATCGACTCGTAAGAAAGCGTGACATCGTCATCTGCTTCTCTTGCGGCCACTTCCGGTGCCAGCGGTGGCGACAACCGCTTCAGACAGACCGCGGCCTCGGTCGCACCGCAGACGGACTCGACGAACGCCGCGTCGTCGTCCGGCGGATATCCGGTCTGGCAGGGCTTGACGGCGACTGCCTCCGTACCCGCGTCCCGTAGCCAGCCCGTCAGCCCGGCAGTCACGACCGTCTTGCCGACGCCGGTGTCGGTGCCGACGACAAACACGCCGTCCTCCGCGATGCGGCCAGTCCCGCGGTCAAGGCCCGAATCCTCGCTCGTATCGCTCATAGCACGCCCACCTCTGTACCGGCGGTTCGGAAGGCGTCGAGACACTGCGCGATGTCGTCGGCGGTGTGTGTCGCCATCGGCGCGACCCGGATACGAGAGGTGCCCTCGGGCACTGTCGGCGGTCGGATCGCAGGCGCGACGATACCGTGGTCGCGGAGTCTGTCGGCCAGTTCCAGCGCGTCCCCGCGGTCACCGACGACGACTGGGAGGATATGCGTCTCGCCGAGCACCTCGTAGCCCATCGTCTCCAGTCCGTCCCGGAGCGTGGCCACAGTGTCCCAGAGTTCCGCCGCGCGGTCGGTCTCGCGAGCGATTCGCAGCGCTTCGCGGGCCGCCGCGGCGTTCGGTGGGGATAGCCCCGTCGAGAAGACGAACGACCGCGCGGCGTTCAGCAGATACTCGATAAGCACCTCGTCGCCAGCGATATAGCCGCCCTGGCTCGCCAATGCCTTCGAGAGCGTACCCAACTGCACATCGACGCGGTCGCTCAGCCCCTCGCGCTGGACGACACCGCCGCCGGTGTCGCCGAACAGCCCGGTCGCGTGCGCCTCGTCGATCATCAACCACGCGCCGTACTCGTCGACGGCGTCACAGATGGCCGATAGCGGCGCGATGTCTCCGTCCATCGAGAACACGGAGTCTGTGACGACGAGCCACTGTTCGTCTCCGCCGACATCGGCCGCTCGCGTGTCCATCTTTGCTCGCAAGTCGTCCGGGTCACAGTGGTCGTAGACGACTGTCTCGCTGGCTCCGACGCGACAGCCGTCGATAATCGAGGCGTGGTTCAGCTCGTCTGAAAAGACAATGTCTGGTGACAGCGCGTCGATAGTCCCGATGTTGGCCGCGTAGCCTGACGAGAACACCAACGCTCGCTCGGCCCCTTTCGAGGCTGCGAGGTCGCGTTCCAGCGCCCGGTGGACCTGCGTGTCGCCGGTGACCAGCCGCGAAGCCCCCGCGCCGGTGCCGACGGTCCGTGCGCCCAGTTCCGCCGCTCGCTGGACCCGGCTGTCGTCGGCCAGCCCGAGGTAGTTGTTCGAGGCGAAGACGACGGCTTCGTCGCCGAACTCCGGTGGTTCGCCTTTCGGGTCGTCGGCAAAGCGGGTCCGAGCCGAGACGGATTCGGCGACTTCCAGATGCCGGCGGAGGTTCTGTGCGTCACGCTGTTCGAGTCGGTCGTTCAAATCGAAGCCGTGTGTCATGAAAAGGGGAATCAGACGGTCTCAGAAGCCGGGCATCAGATCGGCGGGGCCGAACACGCCGTAGTGCCCGGCGCGGTTGTTCCGGACGCCGGCTTTCAGGTAGCCAAGCGCCGGGCCGTTGACGTTGGCCTCCATGCTGGTCACGTCGTCCAGTTCGAAGGTGTTCGTCCCCGTCTCCCCGTCGAATGTCGTGCCAGTCACGCTGACCGTCGTGGTGGTCGGTTTCTCGTCGGAGCGAACGTCGAGGACGCCGCCGACGTGGACGTCCTCGGCGTCACAGATGCCGGCCCGCTCCAGCAGCACGTCGTCGGCGTGTTCCATGTCGTGGAACTCCAGCACGCCGTCGTGCTCGTCGATGAGTGCCTCGATTTCGGCTTCGCTCATCTCCCTGGCCGTCTCGATGTCGTAGCCGTCGAGATGGGCGATGTCTTCCCGGACCGTCCCCCGGTTGTCCTCGTAGCCGGACTTGAGGCCGACGCCCCACCAGATCTCGACCTCCTCGACTTCGACGAAGGACTGGGCGGCGAGTGCCGCCGCGCCGGTGAGGAAGCCGGGGGTCGCGCCGGCCCCGCAGACGAACGTGATGCCGGACTCTTTCAGCAGGTCCTCGCGGTCGTCGAGCATGCCGATGACTCGGGAGCGTTTGAGCACGTCGATCATGACGCCCTCGTAGTCGGCCTCGGCGAAGCGCTCAGCCACGCGCGGGATGAAGTCGTGTTCGAGGTTCGGGAGCGCCAACAGCACGGCGTCGATAGCGTCGCTCTCGGCGATGATGTCGTCGATAGGTGTCTCCGTGGGTTCGCCCTGTTCGCTGGCGACGATACCGGACTGATCGCCATGTTGTTTGACGCCGCCACCCTCGACTGCGGCCGCCCCGCCGTCCGAGGCGTAGTCGTCCGTGGGTGCCGCGGGGGTCGAGTCGGATGCGTGTTCCGCCGGCCCACTCGCGATATTGCCTTCCGTCGCCGCCAGCAGTTCGTCTACGTCGAGGCCATCGTGGTCGAGAGCCACGCCGTTGCGGTCACAGGCCGCGACGGCGGTGAGGCCGTCCTTGTGCTGTGAGACTTCGAGCGTCCGCCGTCCGATACCACCGGTTCCAAGCACTGCAAAGTGTATGTCGTCCATTGTCAGTCGTCGGATTTGAGCTCTGATTTGGTCTGTGCTGTCCCTGCCGCCGTCTCGGTTTCCGTCTCGTCGGCCGCGCGTTCTTTGACCGCCTCGGGGTCGAACTCGTTTGCTTCGGTGTTTGGTTCAAGCCCAGCCTCCGCCATGATTTCGAGGTCGTCGGCCGCCGTCTGTCCCTCGGTAGTGAGATAATCACCAGTGAGGATGCCGTCAGCACCGGCCTCCAGCGCGGCCACCTGTCCATCTGTGTCGAGATTGACCTCGCGTCCGCCGGTGAGGCGCACCCGGGACTCGGGGTGGAGCAGGCGGTACACCGCGATGGTCTTGACGACCTCCTCGGTCGTGATATCGGGCAGCCCCTGTTCGGCCATGGGGGTCCCAGCGACCGGATTCAGGATGTTGACCGGGAGCGAGGAGATGCCGATGTCCTGCAGGGCCATCGCCGCGTCGACTCTATCGGTCGGGGACTCGCCCATCCCCAGGATGACACCGGCACAGAGGTCCATACCGGCGTCCTTGGCGACCCGGAGCGTCTCGACCCGCTTCTCGAAGGTGTGGGTCTGGACGACCTCCGGGAAATACCGGGGAGAGGTCTCGATATTGTGATTGTAGTGGTTGAGTCCTTCATCAGCCAGAATCGCGGCCTCCTCCTCGGTCAGAATGCCGAGGCTCGCGTCGACCTCCACGTCCGTCTCGTCGCGGACGAGGCGGATGGCTTCGAGGACTTCCTCCCACTCCTCGGGGCGGTTCTCCTTCGAGACGCCCTTCTCGGCGACGACGATACCGAACCGCTGTGCACCGTCGCGTTCGGCGCGCTTTGCGGCCTCCAGTATCTTCTCGGGGCCGAGAAAGCCGTAGTTGTCGATGCCGGTGTCGAAGTGGACTGACTGGGCACAGAAGCCACAGTCCTCCGCGCAGTTCCCGGCTTTGGCGTTTACGATCGAACACGCGTCGACGGTGTCGTCACCCAGTTGCGTGCGCACGTAGTCGGCCCCGGCCGCCAGGTCGTCGACCGGCTGTGCGATGAGAGCCAGTCCGTCCCGTCGGTCGAGGCGTTCGCCGTCCAGCACGCGTGCGACAGCGTCGTCTACCGTTTGGTTGCCCGTCTCGTAAACCACATTCTCGCTGTCGGTTGACGGTCTGATAAAGATTCGGGTGGGTCCCGCAACCGACACACAGATCGCGGGGGTACCGTTTTACCGGACCCACTGCTACGCGTTCACATGGCTGGCTCGACGGAGACAGCAACTGAACACGCCACCGACGATGGCCACGAACACCGGAGTCGGTGGCCCCTAATAGCTGCAATCGGTGCTGCGTCGCTGTACCTGGGCGTCGGATTGGTGTTTGTCGGGCTCGACCTGGTCCCGTCCGTGGTCCCAGTTGTACTCGGCGGCGCTGGTGCGGTTGGCTTGCTGGCCGGACTCGCCGGATGGGCCAACGAGGCGTTCATCGCCGATTACGTCCGGAACCGCAGGGACAGCGATTCCGACCTGTACGCCACGACGATGATTCTGTTTCTCGTCTCAGACGTGGCGACGTTCTCGGCGGGCTTCGTCTACTACGCCTTCATCCGGACCGGCTCGTGGCCGCCAGCCCACCTCCCACCGTTGCTTGGCTCGCTGGTGGTCATCAATACGGTGCTACTGCTCGCCAGCAGCGTGACGCTCCACTACGGGCACGAGGCGCTCGAAGGCGGGAACCGGCGGCGGTTCCTGGGCCTGCTCGGGGTGACGCTCGCGCTCGGCGTCGTCTTCCTCGCCGGACAGGTGTACGAGTACTACGAGTTCGTCGCCGTCGATGGATTCAGCATCGGCTCCGGCGCGTTCGGGAGCGCGTTCTACGGCCTGACCGGCCTCCACGGCCTCCACGTCGCCCTCGGCGTGCTCCTGCTCGCTATCGCCTTCGCTCGTGCGCTCCGGGGCCATTACGCACCCGAACGCGACACCGCCATCCGGACCACGTCGCTGTACTGGCACTTCGTCGACCTCGTGTGGGTGTTCCTCGTCGTCGTGCTGTACGTCGGCGCTGCGCTCTGAGCGAACACCGAGCGAGGGACCGCTACTCTGACCGGCCGGCCCGCTGTTCCAACCGCACCAGCCGCCGGTACAGCGGCGGGGCCAGGACGCCGAGGAACCCGAGCGCGATGGCGAACACCCCCAGCGGGAACTGTAGCGGCGCGGCCGCAAAGCAGGTGTTCTCGGCGACGAGGGTCACGTAGTACTGCTCGCCCTCGTAGGTGACGAGAGCCCCGCGGCGGAAGGCGTCGGCGTTGGGCACGTCACCCACGACCTGCTCCTCACCGACCGGGTCGTCTACGACCGTCAGGAACGCCGTCTGTTCGTCCGAGGAGAGGTCGTCGAAGGCCAACTGCGGAAGCCGCGGTCCCGGCTCGTCCCCGCCGAACCGCTCCGCCGTTGCTTCGGGTGATTCGACACCGATGGTCGGGTTCCCGCAGTTCTCCAGGTCCGGCTCGATAATCGCGTAGCCGCCGGGCACGGCTCCGGCGATACCGACCGCGATGAGCAAGACGCCGACGAAGGGCGCGAGATACTGAAAGACGAACGAATCAGCGCCGTCGCTCATCTGTCAGCCGCCCCCGTCGGTCTGGGTCCGAAGCGTCTCGTCCGACTTGAGGTACTGGAAGGTCACGGTTAGCCCGATGCCGTAGGCCCAGTGAGAGACGAGTACGAAGGTGAGGTACCCGACAAACGCGAGCCCGCTCTGTCCGGTGTAGAACGCGATAGCAAACCCGCTGGATATCAGCGTTGCGAACACCAGCCGGTCTCGAACAGCAAGCGACCGGGGAGGTAGTCGGAGAACGCAAGGAACAGGAGCGGCCAGGTGACGGTCCCACCGACGAGGAAGAGCACGGCCCCGATAGCCGGGCTCGCGGGCAGCCCGACCAGTTCGGCGATTTCACTGAAGGAAACCGGGTCGAGGACGCCGATGAGTATCGCTGTGATGAGCCCGCCGCTCATCAGGACTGTGCCGACAAACCCGCCAGCCGCGGCCATCCAGGCGTTTCGTGAGACGGTCTCGGCGACGGTACCGACGCCGCCGGCCAGTCCGGTCGGCTCGGCTTCAGGGGCGTAGGAGCGCCGTGTCGTCTCGGGCTCGGTCGGCTCCATATCGTACTTGTTCATCATGTGCTGTTCGAACCACTGCCACTCGCGGGTGAACTGGCTCGTCGCCTTCAGGCCCCACGGGTCCGTCGTCGACACGGGCGTCCCCCGCCAGTAAGAGACGAGCATGTTGTACAGCCACAGCAGGGCGCTCAGGCCGATGATGTAGCCGCCCACGGTCGCGATTTGCTGGGCGAACTGGTACTCCGGTGGGTAGATGGCCTGTCGTCGCGGCAGCCCAAGCCCGCCGATGACCAGCAACGTCATGAACGTCACGAACGAGCCGAAGACGATCAGCAGCGCCTGGAATCTCGCCATCCGCGTGTCGTACCACCGACCAGTGATGAGCGGGTACCAGTAGTAGCTCGCGGCGATCATCAGGAACGGGATGATGCCGACGACGATGAGATGGAAGTGGCCGACGACGTAGTAGGTGCCGTGATAGAGGATGTCGATCGGGATAACTGCGAGGAACACGCCGGTGACGCCACCGATGATGAACGTCCCTATCCCGCCAGCACAGAGGATAAACGGCGCAGTCAGGCGGATGTTCCCTTCCCACATCGTCGTGATCCAGTTGAACACCTTGATCGCGCTCGGAACGGCGATAGCGATGGAAACCGCCATGAACGACAGCTTGACCCGCGGGTCCGCGCTCGTCGTGAACATATGATGCGCCCAGACGCCGAAGGAGAGGACGCCCAGCCCCAGCGTCGAGTAGACGATGAACTGGTAGCCGAAGAGTTTCCGGCCGACGAACTTCGGCAAGATAAGGCTCATCAGCCCCGTCGCCGGGAGGAAGAGGATGTACACCTCCGGGTGGCCCCAGAACCAGAACAGGTGTTGCCAGAGGATAGCACCACCGCCTTCCGTCGCAAAGAACGTCGTCGC
Organism: Haloarcula sp. CBA1122; assembly: GCF_009741785.1. NCBI lineage: Archaea > Methanobacteriati > Methanobacteriota > Halobacteria > Halobacteriales > Haloarculaceae > Haloarcula > Haloarcula sp. CBA1122. The sequence goes on along the minus strand of NZ_WPCB01000009.1, from coordinate 33,214 downwards.
GAGGTTCCGGTCTAGCAGGAGCATCACGAGCGCGCTCCCCAGCAGCGGGAACGCGAACAGTGCAATCCCGCTCGTGACGAGCATGTTCCACGAGAAGATGTCGAGGTTCGCCCAGGTGACGCCCTCGCCACGTTCGTAGACGATTGTGGTGATGAAGTTGATAGCACCGACCGTCGTGGCGATGCCGCTCAGGTGCAACCCGAGCAACAGCAGGTCTATCTGCGGATTGGGCTGTTGCACGGACAGTGGTGCGTACAGTGTCCAGCCGATGCTCACTTCGCGCATCGTGAGGAAAAACCGGATAGCGTTCGCCGGGAGCACCAGATTCAGAACCTGGCCGAGGACCTGGATCATGAGTCCCATCCGGACCATAATGAGTGCCGGCGGCAGGAGCCAGAACCCGATAGCGTTGACCCGCGGGAACGCCATGTCGTCGGCTCCGATGAGGAGCGGCAGGACGTAGTTCCCGATGCCGAAGAACACGGGCAGGACGAAGAATATCAGCATCGTCAGCCCGTGCGTTGTAAACAGCGCGTTGTACGTCTCCGGCGTCCAGATGTCCGCCGGCGGCGTCAGCAGTTCCGTCCGGAGCATCATCGCGTCGACGCCACCCCACAGACCGGCGGCGGTGCCGAAAGCGATGTAGAGCAGACCGATGTCCCGGTGGTCCGTCGTCGTCAGCCAGCGGGACACTTCAGACTGGAGTCGACCGATTTCGAATTCGATCTCCTCTCGGGTCGTGTAGCCGCCGTCGCTCTCCGGTCGTGCTTTCTGCCGCTCCCGGAGCCACAGAAGAAGCACCGACAGCGCCAGCACGGCCAGGGCAGTTCCCTCAACGATAGCCCTGTTTAGCATCTGTGTGTAACGTGCCGTCCCGGAACGATTGCTCGTCTCGTCATGCCACACGTTACCAATAATTGACACGCCCACATTCATAAAACTACGCTGGGAACCCGACACCAGTACGGGTCACCGGTCAGCTGTCATCACCTTGGGCAAGTTATTTGACACGGCGATTGGTACAGTGTGACAATGCGTCTCCGACGACGCGTGATTCAGGCGGGCCTTGTCGTGGTCGGGCTCTCGCTACTTGCTGCCCCGGCCACAGCGCAGTCGGTCAACAGGGCGGCTATCGACGACCTCAACGAACAGCTCCTGTACGTCGCTCTGCCGTTGACGTTGTTCGTCGAACTCACGCTCGTGTACGTGATCTACCGGTTCCGGAACAACGACGACCCGCAACCGACGGTCGACGACCCGGCGCTAGAGGTGACCTGGACGGCCGCGACGGGCGCAATACTTGTCTTTGTCGGGATCTCGGCGTTCGTGGTGATGGCTAACCCCTACATCACGCCTGCAGCGGCCGAGGCATCCGCCGGCGGAGGCGACGCCTTCGCGGAGGATACGGAGATAGACGTGCTTGCCTACCAGTGGGGATGGGAGTTCTCCTACGCCGAAGCGAACGTCACGACGGAGGAACGGCTGGTCCTTCCAGCGGACAGGAACGTCACGTTCAGGCTGCGGACGACGGACGTGATCCACGCCATCTACATCCCGCAACTAGGCGTCAAACAGGACGTCTTCCCCAGCCGGACGATAACGGCCCGAACGCACGCGACCGAACCCGGCGAGTACCGGCTGTACTGCGCTGAGATGTGCGGGTCCGGCCACAGCAAGATGAACGCCACCGTCGTCGTCAAGAATCAGTCCGCCTACGACGCCTGGATGGAGAATCAGACGGCTTCGGCCGACTAGCGGACTGCTGAGTAGGCGTGAAAAGCGTCAGTATAGGTCGTCGAGTTCGCCCTCGGTGTGGCTGTGGGACTCAGCCGGGAACTCGCCGGATTCGACGGCGTCGATGTACTCGTCGACAGCGTCGGCGACTTCGCCGCGAACGTCGCCGAACTGCTCGGCGAAAGGCGGGCTGGACTCGGAGAGGCCGACCACATCGGTGAACACGAGCACTTGCCCGTCACAGTCGCCGCCGGCTCCGATGCCGATAGTCGGGATGTCGACGGCCTCGGTGACCTGGGCGGCGAGGTTGGCCGGGATGTGTTCGAGCACCAGCGCGAACGCGCCGGCGGCCTCGTGTTCCCGCGCGAGGTCGAGGATCTCCTCTGCCTCCTCGCGGCCGGTCGCCTGTCTGGTGTAGCCGGTCTGGTTCACGCTCTGTGGCGTGAGTCCGAGGTGGGCCATCGTCGGGATGCCCAGCTCCGTCAGCCGCTCGGTCAGTTCGACCGTATGTGGCCCTGATTCGAGCTTGACCGCGTTTGCGCCCTCTTCTTTCAGCATCCGCCCGCAGTTCTGGATGCTCTCGCTCTCGTCCGTGCCGAAGGAGAGAAACGGCATATCGGCGACGACCAGCGCGTCGTCCGCACCGCGTGCGACCGCGCCGACCCGTGAGGCCATCTCGTCGAGCGTGACCGGGAGCGTGTCGTCGTGGCCGAGGACGGCGTTCCCCATGCTGTCGCCGACGAGAATGACGTCCACGCCGGTGTCGTCAACGATGCTCGCGGTCACGGCGTCGTACGCTGTCAGCATCGTGATCGGCTCCTCACCAGCCATCGCCTGCAGATCCCGGACAGTTGGCATATCCGAGCGGGGGCGCGCCTGCGCCTTACCTGTTCGGGTTGCGCAGTTCGCACAGGAAACCGCAAGGTGCTTGCCGCACCTAGCTGTACCACAGGTCGTGCCAACAGTCGAGAAGACGGACCCGGACGGCGTGGACTTCGGGTGGGTGATGCAGGTCACGTTCGTGACGACGATATTGGTCGGCTCGCCACTCGTTGTGCTCGCGTCGACCGCGGTCACGCTCCAGACCTGGACCGCGCGGGCGATGTTCGCGGTCCGCGTCGGCGCGCTCATCTGGTTCCTGACGGCCGTCTGCGTCTACCTCTACGCGCGATACCGGGCTTGATCGAACTCGCTCGCCCACTCGAACGCCATCCCGGCCCGCCGGGCGGCCGTCGCGTCGCTCTCTGAATCGCCGACGAACACGGCCGCGCCAGGGTCGACCCCGATTTCTTCGGCAATCGCCAGCAGACCCTCCGGGTCAGGTTTCGGTGACTCGACGGTGTCACGGCCGACGACCGGCCCAACGTGACTGTCGAGGCCATGGACATCCAGCGCGGCCCGACACGCCTCCTCGGCGTTGAGCGAGCACACGCCGACGGGGACGCTGTGTGGGAGGCCGTCGGCGAGGGTCAGTCGCTCCGACTCGTGCGCCCCGGTCCGCTCGTGGTCGGTGATCGCCGCCTCGACGGCGTCACGGTGGCCGGTCTCCGAGGACAGCGTCAGCATCTCCCAGAGGTCGCGGTTCTCGGGGTCGACGTTTCGTTCCCGCAGGACCGTCGCGACGTCGCTGGTCACCGTAGCCCAGTCGACGGCCAGCCTGACGAGCGTCCCGTCGAGGTCGTAGATGACGGCGTCGTGTGTCACACCAAGCGATAGGGCCGACGCCCGCAAAACCGCTTCGCCCCGTCGAGCCTACTCCAGCAAGTCCTGTGCGATAATGTTCTGCTGGATTTCGCTGGTCCCCTCATAGATGGTCGTCACCTTCGCATCGCGGTAGAAGCGCTCGACGGGGTAGTCCGTCGTGTAGCCGTAGCCGCCGTGGATCTGAATCGCCTCGTTGGCTACGTCCACCGCCGTCTCGCTCGCGAAGTACTTCGCCATGCTCGCCGCCGCTCTCGCTCGCTCGCCGCGTTCCAGTTGCTTTGCGGCGTCCCACGTCAACAGCCGCGCCGCCTGCACGTTCGTCGCCATGTCCGCGAGCTTGTGCTGAATCGTCTGGAACTCGCTGATCGGCTGGTCGAACTGCTCGCGCTCCTGCGCGTAGTCGAGGGCCTCGTCGAGCGCGGACTGTGCGAGTCCGACGGCCTGCGCGGCGATGGCGACCCGACCGGTCGTCAGAATCGACAGCGCCGCGGCCAGTCCCTTGCCCTCCTCGGTCAGTTGGTAGCGCTCGGGCACGCGGACGCCGTCGAACTGGAGCGGAGTCGTGTCGCTCGCGCGGAGGCCGAGTTTGTCCTCTTTCTCGCCGACGGTGAGCCCGTCGGTGTCTTTCGGCACCAGAAACTGCGTTATCGAGTCCGGGTCGTCGGGGTCGGTCTTCGCGAAGACGATGACGACGCCCGACCGCTTGCCGTTGGTAATCCACTGCTTCTCGCCGTCGATGACGTACTCGTCGCCGTCGCGCCGGGCGGTGGTCGACATCTCCCGCGGATTCGACCCGGCCTGTGGCTCCGAGAGCGCGAACGCGCCGACCGGGCGGCCGTCGGCCATGTCGGGGAGCCAGTCGTCCTGAACGGCTTCGGAGCCGAACTGTGCGATACACGATGTCGCGAGGCAGTGGACCGACAGCGCCGTCGCGACCGCGAGCGACCCGTACGCGAGTTCCTCGTTGACCAGCGCGTACGTCGGCTTGTCGGCGTCGAAGCCGCCGTATTCGGCCGGTGTCGTCAGCCCAGTGATGTCGATATCCGCGAGCCCGTCCCAGCACTCTTCGGGAAAGGACTGCTCGCGGTCGGCATCGGCGGCTTTCGGACGGATGTCCTCGACCGCGAACTCTCGAACGGTGTCTCGGATGGCTCGCTGTGCAGCGGAGAGATCCATACCGACCGTTACAGCGGAGTCACGAAAATATTCGGGGTCAGTTGGACTCGACGAGGTCGATGTCGAGGTACTGTTCGAGCGCCTTGATCGTCGACCCACCGACGTTCGCCTGCGTCGCGCGCCCCTGCTCGACAGCGAGGATGTCCGCTTCGTCAAGATCGAGCTCCTCGGCCAACTCACCTGTCTGGAGGCCCTCGCCCTGACGCGCCTCCGTCACGCGCTCGCCGTACTTGCTGACCAGATACGGGAGCTGGTCGTCGTCGTAATCAGCGCCGTCCTCCCAGTGGGAGGCATCGGCCTGCTGTGCGTCTTGCATCTTCGCCGCGTTCTGCGCGGCTTTGCGTTTCCGGTTCTGCTCGTCGCGCGAGCTGTCACTGCCCGTCGTTCGCTCGTTTTCCCCGTGGTCACGCGCACAGCTGTCACACACCTGGAGGGTCGCACCAGCGACGTTCGCGGTCTGGAGGTCGCCGCCGTCGCTACCGCAGAGCTCACAGCTCCCGCCGGCGCTATCGCCACTACTGCCGGTCGAGTATTTGGCCATGCCCCCCGTAGCGGTTTCGTGATATTTCAAACGTCCGGTTCGCGCGAGTGACACACCCTCCCGGGGCGGGTCCAAACGAAAGCGCTTTTATTATCCCACCGGGAACGATTGAATGCACTCAGCAAGAGCGCGCGTGGGTAGCCAAGCCAGGCCAACGGCGCAGCGTTGAGGGCGCTGTCCCGTAGGGGTCCGCCGGTTCGAATCCGGTCCCACGCATTTCTTTGAGCGCGAACAAATCGTGAGCGCTCTGCTAATCGAACAGAGCGGATTCGAACCCTGCAAGGAACGCACAGCGAACTGCTGTGAGCGAGCATTTCTTGCTCCGGTTCGAATCCGGTCCCACGCACTCTCAGAGTGCAGGTGCATTCCCTTGGGACTGCACCCACGCAAACTTACTTCGGACACAACGCTTCCAGAGCGTTCGCTGTCCCTTCTGTCGTCAAAAACAAACAGACACGACCCTGAGCGAGCCCACTCCTCGCTCACCGCATCTCGTCGAGCGCGACGGCGTGCTCGATGTCGACCGAAATCCAGTGGGTGGGGAGCTCATCGTCCTGATCGCTGAAGACGGTGAGCTCGGTCGGATTGTCCGCATCGTCGACCGCATACTCAAACCGAGTCGATCCCGCGGGGCGAGCAGACGGGTCACGGAGTGGGTCATACACCGACATCGTCAGTCCCTCGTTTGGAACGACGCGGACACTCCTCATAAGCGGCAGTTGTGATTCCTGCGGTGTGAGAATCAGTCGGTAGAGGCGGTGGATGCTATCGCTTGAGTTTGTAGTATGACTGCGCGGGACCGGATTCGAACCGCCTGAACGTCGCTCTCTTCGTTCGCTCGTTCCGTGGTTCGAATCCGCTGGCGATTCTGCTGCTCGCGGTTTGCTCGCAGCAAGAATGCGCGGGACCGGATTCGAACCGGCGGACCCCTACGGGATAGCGTCCTAAGCGCTACGCCTTTGGCCTGGCTCGGCAACCCGCGCGCACCAGTCGGTATCCGCGTTGGCATCAAGAACCCTTCGCTTGCGGGCGACGAAGGTTTAGGTAGGATGGGGAACAACGAACTCGTATGTACCGCGCCAGCGACCGAATCGAGCACGACGAGTGGCTCTCCGACATCGAAGCCGCGTCGGATAGGCTCGACCTCGGGACGGAGGCGCGGTCCCACGCGGTCGACCTGTTTCTCTCGACAGTTCCGGACGAAGACCGCTCGAAACAGGCGACAATGGCTGCCAGCGTGTACGTCGCCGCGCTGGTCGCTGGTGAGGAGCGGTCCCAGTCCGCTGTCGCGGAGGCGACTGGCGTCTCCCGGTTGACGATTCAACAGCGCTGGAAGGACTTGCTGGAGACGGCCGGGCTGGAAGCGCCGGGCTGGTAGCTACGAAATGTTCTGACGGCCGGTGCGGTTCGGCGTGAGGTTCCCGTGTTCGTCGATTTCGCCCTCGACGATCCGGGTCGAAGAGATGATGTCGCCGTCCTCGGCGCGGACGTGCGGGACGACTTCGATTTCGAGCGGGTCGTGGCCCCGCTCCTCGCGGATCTCGTTGATGCGGCGGCCGCCGGTCTCCGTCTCGGGCGAGACGACGAGCGTGTCGAACTGCGGCTCCGTGGCGATACCGGTCGGCTCGGTGAGTTCCCGGACCGCCCATTCGCGGCCCTGGTCGGCGGCGAGCGTCGCGAGTTCGTCGGCGAGTGCAGATTTCCGTTCGCTGAACGGCCGAACGTGGCGCTGGTCGTGGCGCGTCTTCGGCGCGAGGTCGTCGCTGGTGAGGCCAACTGTCACGTCCCCGAGTTCGAATGCGCGTTCGAACAGCGCGCGGTGTCCGTCGTGAATCGGGTCGAACGTTCCCCCCAGCGCGACATTCATATCCCGGGCAACGGCGCGGGTAGGTTTAGTAATATCGACTCGCGAAACGGCTTGCAGGAACCCGTTTTGACTACACGTCGGCGTCGTCGTCGCCGCCCTCGGACCCGTTTCCTTCGTCGCCAGTGTCCTCGCTGCGTCGGTGTCGTTCGTGCCGTCGTTCGCATCCTCGACCGAAATCGTTACCGGCTCGTCGTCGGGTTCCAGCGTCGTCTCGCCGCCGCCGATATGGTCGTCGAGGTTGAACACCGTGTTCAGTTCCGACTGGATGTCTCCGACGATGGTGTTGACGAGGTCGCTCGGCGGAATAGCGCTGTACTCGTAGGGGTTGTTGCCCGCGCCGTCGCTCTCACGCTTCTGGCGGGTCACGACTTCCTCCTCGGTGAGCGCCGCCAGAGCCTCGCGGACCGTGCTCGGATACAGACCGGTCCCCTCGGCTATCTCCTCGCTGGTGCTCTCGGGATGCTGTCTTAGGTGGACGTAGATCCGCGCCCGCGTCTCCGTGTCGAGCACCCACGCCAGCAGGTCGACGATCCCTTCGTCGAACTGCTCGACCGCGCGGTCCGCCTCCTGTTCGATTCGTTCACGGACATCGCCTGTGTCCTCGAGGTCGTCGTGATCGTTGTCGTCTGCAGACATGCGTTGTCTCTGTGAGGACAAAAGCTACAGCTGGATAAAAACCCTTGGCTCAGACTCTCCTGTCGCTCCGCAGTATCGAGCAGGCAAGTCCGGCCGCGGACGACAGCCCAGATCAGGACAGGCGAAGCGAGTCAGCGAGCGCCATGACCCCCTCCTCCGCACGAAGCCGGCGCTGTCGCTCGGCCCCGCTTTCGCGGTCGTACAGCTCCCACAGTCCGTCGATACCCAGCCGGTCGCTCTCCATCTCGACCAGTTCCTCGACCGAGCGTGTCGTCGAGATGTCACGCGATATCAGTTCTGCGGACTGGCCGTGGCGGATTGCACGCCACTTGTTCTCGTCGAGGAACTCCCGGCGGAGTCGCCGGCCGGACTCCCCGTCTTCGTAGCGCTCGGCGAGATCGACGACGAGTTCGCGGACGTACTCGACGAAGGCCAGCACCCGGTCCGGGTCGGCTTGCCCGTCCGGAGCACGTACCTCGACGGTGCCGTGGCCCGAATGCGGTCGCACGTCGAACCACAGTTCGCCGCGGTCGTCGATACTACCAGTTTCGAGCATCCGCCGTTCGTAGGTCTCGAAGGCGTCGTAGTCGTCGAACGCTGTCGGCATCCCGGTGTTGGGCAGGCCCTCGAATATCTTCCCGCGGGCGGACTGCAGCCCGGTGTCGAAGCCGTTCCAGTACGGCGAGTTCGCCGACAGTGCAAGCATCAGCGGGAGATGCCAGCGGAGTTCGTTCGCCACCCAGACGGCCTTGTCGGCGTCGTCGACGCCGACGTGGACGTGCAGGCCTGCGGTCGTGTTGCGGTGCTGTGGGTACTGGATTCGGTCTAGCTGGGACTTGTACCGGGGCTTCTCGGCGTGTTCGAGTTCGCGCCACTTCGCCAGCGGGTGCAGTCCAGCAGCGGCGATACCGAACCCGTTCGCTTCGGCGTGGTCGACCAGCGCATCCCGGACTGACCGAAGGTGCTTCCCGGCGTCCGCCGGGTCGTCGATACGCGGCGTCTGCGTCTCGATAACGCACTTGAACAGTTCGTGGTCGAGCCGGCCGTCGAGAACCGCAGGCGGCTCCGTCTCGTAGACGAGTTCGTCCGTGCCAGACGTCGGGCGACCGAACTCGTCGACGACGTAGAACTCTTCTTCGATGCCGAGCGTCCCCATCCGGGTAAAATGCTCGGCAGATCCCGTCGCGTCCATTACTCAGCACATCGGAATCGACCCGGTAAAGCCTTCCGTCCCCGCCCGCTCAGCCCGCACAACTGGATTCCGTCTCGGACGATTATCGCGGGCAGTACCAATCCCAACTAGTCCTCTCGCGGCCGGGCAACGATACCGAGGTGGTCCTCGTGGAACGGGTCCAGACGCGCCGTCTCAAGCAGTTCGTACTCAGCGCTGAGTTCCGTACGCACACTGTCGAACACGGCGTCGGGGTCGGCGGTCACGTCTTCGCTTCTGGCCTTGATAGCCGCGAGGAGCCGCCCGTCGTCAGTCAAGAACTGTTTGTTGAGCGTCGCCACCCGAGCCTGCCCCCTGGTCGCCACGTCCTGCACGACGACGTCGACCGGTTCGAGACGTGGGCGTAGCTCTCAGGCTTGCGTGCGTCCTTGAGCAGCGGGAAGAGATTCCGCCGGCTCTCCGCGGCGTCCAGCAGTTCCCGCACGGGCCGGGGCGCGAACTCGACGGCGTAGGTCGGGCCGCCGAAATCGGCAACGTGACTCACGGTCGTCCCGGCCGCCGCACCGAGGTACAGGACGGTCTCACCGCCCTCCAGACCGGTGTCCATCCCCTGTTCGAGCATCGCGCCGAGCTTCGAGCGGTGCGGGTCCCACCGCCGCCAGTCGCCGTCGGTCCGCTCGCCGTACACCGGCTGACCCTGCGTGGCGAGGCTCGTCTCGCCGTCGAAGTCGTGGCGCTCGACGCCAGTCGGGAGCGTCATTCGTCGCCCTCCTCGGCCCGGGCCTGAATCCGCTCGATACGCCCGTCGAGTTCCGCCTGCAGGTCCGGCCGACGGTCGCCGCTGTAGTGGTCGACGCGAGCGGCGATTGAGAGCTTCCCGGCCAGCGCCCGCGCGGCAGACCCGCGGTCCGCACGACGGGTCCCGCGCACGTACTCGTGGGTGAAGATGACGCCGTGTTTCGGGGACGGCGCGTTCCCTTTGAGGTGTGCGAACAGCGCGTCTTCCGCGCCGAGGACCTGTACCGTCCCGCTCGGTTTCTTCGCCAGCGCTTCGAGGCCGCCAGCCAGTGAAATCAGGCGGGCCGCAAGCACCGGCCCGGCCAGCATCGAGAGGTTCGGCGCGACGGCGGGCGCGGTCCGTTCGATGTATGCCCGAAGCGAGTCCGCTTCGTCGGCCAGCTCGGCCGTCTGCCCGGCGAGCGACCGGAGGGCAGTGTCTCCCTCGTCCTCGTCGTCTCGGTCGGCCAGCGAGCGAGCGTACTCGACGCCGCTCCCGCTATCACCGTGCCGGCTCCCGCCCCACTCGGCGACCCGTTCGGCGAGTTCGTTTGCCGTGCGCTCGCAGTCGGCCATCGCCCGGACCGCGTGGACGAGCTGCTGGTCGTCAGCGCCCTCTCGTTCGGCGACCGCCGCGCTGGTGGCCGCCATCGTCACCTCGTGCAGACGGTCGTAGTAGTCCGCTTCGTCGTCTGCGAACCCCGCCTCGACTGCCTGCTGTGGCCAGTCCTCCGGCGTGTCGGCTCGCCCGGCCTCTATCTGTTCGACAGCGGCCGCGTCGTCGTCCGGGTCCAGCCCGGCGAACCACCCGTTGCTCATAGCCGTGTGTGTACGCCCGACGCGAAAAAGTGACCCGGTTAGCGCCTGCGAAACGCGTCGGATCTCGCTTTCGATCCGGCCTCAACGCATCCCTGGCGGCGGACCACGGTCCCGCGGGTCGTCGTCACCGTCCTCTTCTTCGAGGTCGATACCGGCCTCCTTGCGTCGGCGAATCACTTCCTGCAACTGCCGATAGTAGTACAGCGTCCCCACGACGCCGATGACGATGGCGATGGCCGACAGGCCGCCGAACAGCCACAGGTCGCGGTCAAGATAGTACCGGACGACAATCTGGTCGGAGGTCACCTCGTCCCAGCGGATGACCTGCTGGCCGTCGACGGTCTCCGACTCGTAGCCTCCCGGGCTGATTCGCGAGAGGAACGGAATCCCGGCCCCAGTGTTGGGCGGGAGCACGACCGTGTACGAGCCGTCCTCGACGAGCGTGGGGGAAGCGAAGCGCTTGCCGGTCCGAGCGACCGAGTAGCCCACCTTTCCGGAGACGTTCCCGGAGAGATTGACTGTCGTTCGCTGGCGACTCTCCGAAGCGCTCAGCGAGGAGTTTGCGGCGCTAACGACCGTCCCGTTCGCGTACCGGAACCGAAGCGCACTGATAGGGACACTCCGCTCGCGCCCGAGGCCGTCGACGGTGTACACGTCAAATGAGGTCTCGTTCTCCACGGCGTAGACGGCGGTGTATCTCGATTCCTCGATGACGATTGTTCCGTCTGCCGAGGTATTCCAGTCGTAGCTCGCGTTCTCGTTCAGCCGCTCCGGGTCGACCTCTTCGGAGCCGAAGAAGCCGCTACACCCCGAAAGGGCGACCAGTGCGAGAACGGCGACCAACAGGAGATGGCGGCGTTTCATAGCTCGAAAGTCAGGGCACGATTGCCAGCAGCTCCGACGGCATGTACTGCCCGATGTCGGCGAGCAGCCCCGGCGGGTCGGTGTCCGGGTTGCAGATGATGCTCTGTTCTAACAGGCCGATGCGTTCGACAGTGACGATGTCCTGTGCGTGGCCGGCACGGTTAACTGTTGCACGCGCCTCGGAGCGCGTGACGCTGTTCGCGTTGATACGACCGTTGTCGCCACGGGTCCACTCGTAGAGTCGGTCCTGTTCGACCTCCGCGAGGCGTGCTGGGTCGCCGGCGACGAACCGGAGCGGAAGGTGCTGGACCAGTCCGAACCGCTTCCGGATCTGGCTGGGCGTCCCCTGCCCGAGACCGAGCTGATCGGCCGGAATTCGGACCGTCTGCCCGAAGCCGACATCGAGGACGAAGCCGTCCTCGTCCCAGCTATCGAGCGTTCCGACGTACGTCTCGCCGTCCTCGTGGTCGGCGACCATCTCGCCGAACTCCTCGCGCAGCAGGTTCTTCGCGACCGTCTCGTCGGGGCCGTCGACGGTCACTGACGGGAACTCGTCGTCCCGGAGGCCGATGTCGTACGCCACGTCGAGGTCACCGAGTTCGTTGCCGACCATCGAGCGCAGGCCGTCGAGCGTACGGTCCCGGGCGTCGCCGGCGACGTACACTTTTGTACCGAGGACGACCATCAGGCTTCCACGTCCACGTCAGCGTTCAGTTCGTCTCTGAGCTCCTCGATGCGGTTCTCCATCGCGGTGACGAGACGGGTGTTCTCCATCGTCTCGACCTGGTTGCCACATTCGGGGCACTCGAAGCCGAACTCCATCGCCTCGCCGAACTCGAAGCGGATGCCGCAGTGTTCACAGAGGTAGAACTCGTTTTCCCGCTCGTACTCGCGGCGCTCTTCGAGGCCGTCGAGCAGGCGGTGCATCTCCTCTTGCAGTTGTTCGGGGATCTTCTCGTACTGGAACGTCCAGAGGTACGTGAGCCACCCGGAGTCCTCGTCGCGGAGCCGACGATAGGTCGCGAGGTCGTTCTCGTAGAGGATAAACAGCGCTCTGCGCACGTCGTTCAGTTCGAGCCCGAGCTCCTCGGCCAGTTCCTCGTCGGTCACTTCGCCGTCCGGCGGCGCGGCGGCGACCGGCATCCCTTTCGGTCCGACCAGCTCGTGGAGGTACTTCTGTATGACGGGGTCCTCCAAGAGTTCCTCAAAAGCCATTACCCGCACATCCGGGAGTCATGTGGTTAAAACCATCGGGTCGTCCTCTCTCGAACGCTGACGCAGAGGCCGGGGCCATGATGCTGTCGGGGAGTTCCCGATGTGCCCGCAAACGGGCCACAACGACGGACAGCAGTCCCTTTGTAATACCACCAGCACTGGAACCCGTTGCGACGACCTCGACAACCCCGCTATTCGATTTTCTCGACCGAGGTCCGGCAGGAGGAACAGGTCTCTTTGTCGATAGCGACGAAGACGGAGTCACAGGAGGGGCACTCGTAGAGATTCGATTCAGGTCCGTCGGCCGCGTCCGTACCGCTATCCCCGGCAGAACTGGCCTTGACTCGTTTCTCCGTCACTGCTCCGGCCTGTGGTCCGCTGTCCGACTGCCGTTTCCCACCCGAGAGTACGTCCGATACGGATTTTTTGATTTTGTCTAGCATCGCGAGTTGTTACAATATACTAGTCACTTGTATTACTTTAATAGCTGTGATTTCCCAGACAGTGACAACTCTAGTCGGTTTTCCCCTGATGAACAGTCAGAGGTCGTCGAGCGGTCGCGGCGACGCCTGTTCGTATTCGATAACGTCGAACCCGTCGTGGAACTCCCGGGACAATTCCGTCCATTCCGCTCCCAGGTCCGGGAAGTAGCGGTCCCCCTCGTTTCGCTCGTGGATGCGGCTGAGAAAAATCCGGCCGGCAAACGGGAGAAACAGGTCGTACACCGCCTCGCCACCGATGACGTAGGTGACGGGTGGCGAGTCGCTCGGTTCGGCTGAGTCGTCGCCAGCGAACGCTTCGGTTGCGCCAGCGCGGGCGGCGGCATCGACGGCTATCTGCGGCGTCGTGGCGTACTCGACCGTCTCGGAGTCGGCGCTCCGGCTATCATCGGTCGTCAGAACGACAGTGTAGCAGTCAGTTAGCGGGTCCATCGAATCGAACGTCCGGCGGCCGAGGATGACCGGGTGACCCGCGATGCGGTCCTTGTACTGGCGCACGTCCTCGGGATAGTGCCAGGGGACGCCGCCGTCCAGGCCGATGACGTTGTTCTCGTCGGCTGCGACTACGAGGACTAGTTCGGTGTGGGGTGCTGTCATTTGTAACCAAGTGCCTCCAGCCGGTCGTCGAGCGCCCCGGCAAACTGTGTGTCGGACGCGTCCTCGAACTCGGTGTAGCCATCGAGTAGCGTCGCGATATCCACGTCGGCGTACCGGTCGCTGTCGAAGTGGTTCCGGACGACGGCGGCGGCGATATCGCTGTCCTCGGCCGTGCCGCCACAGCCCTTGATGACGGATTCGTGAGCGCTGTCGCCCCACGCCGCCCGCTTTCGGACCTCGTCGCCGGGCCGGTCGTGGTAGACCAGTCGGGCGTGCTTCGCAAAGGGTGCGGCGTCGCCACAGACCCGTTCGGCCTCCTCGCGCATCGCCGGGCCGATGGGGGCCTGGGACGCGACGACGGTTCCGTTCGGCGAGGCGAACGCCGGGCCGTCCGCGTTGCCGTCGCCGAGTGCCATCGCGCGGACGGCGTCGGGGAACCGGCTGAGCGTCGCCAGATCGGTGACGCGGTGTCCCTCCCGCTGGCCGGGGGCACGGACGACGAGTGGGACGTGATACATACTGTCGTGAGTCCCGATGCGGTGGCTGACGGCCGGCGGTTCCTCGAGGATTGCCGTTGGCTCGCCGAAGCCCTCGCCGTGGTCACCGGCGAAGACGACCAGCGTGTCGTCGAGGACGCCCTGTTCGTCCAGTCCGCGGATCAGTGTCTCGAAGATGGCGTCGGCCTGCCGGACCGCGCCGTCGTATATCTGTTCGAGAATGCCGGCAAAGCCAAGCGACAGGTTCCCGGAGAGGAACTCCCAGTGCCACTTGAACCCCATCGACTCCTGGAGTTCGCGGGAGCGCTCGTCGCTCCACTCGTCGTAGTCGGCGAGCGGTTCGTACGGGCGGTGGGTGTCCATCAGATTGATGCAGGCGGCCCACTCGTTCTCACGCTCGTCAATCCACTCCAGCGTTCGGTCGGCGTACCAGAAGCCGTTTGGCCAGTCGCCCAGCGAGCCGTTCGTCTCGTAGGCCGAGTCATACTGCTCGGGCGAGCCGACCGCCGTCTGGAACACCTCGTCGAGCCCTGACTCGTGGTCGGTCAGGAACGGATTGTCGGAGAACAACCCCGTGTCATAGCCCGCTTCAGCCAGTTCTTCGAAGATTGTGTGGCCGGCGTCGAGTCTAGCGGTGTGGTCGACGCCGTGTTCGTGGGTCTCGTGGCCCGTGAACATGCTGACGTGGCTGGGGACGGTCCAGTTGCTCGGGCTGCGAGCCTGCGTGTACACCGTCGCCTCCTCGGCAAAGGCGTCAAGAAAGGGCGTCGTCTCCCGGCGATAGCCCAGTACGGAGGTGCTCTGGGCGCGGAGACTGTCAGCGACGACGAGCAACACGTTATGACGCGACATCTGCACCACAGTTAGCGTCGAGCGATAAAAGGCCCGCGGCACAACTGCGTGGGTATCGCTACTCGTCGGGGTCGACGACTCGTTTGCCGGTTTCCTGCGGGACGACGACTCTCTCGGGGTTCTCCCACTCGCGGTCCAGTTCCCGGCCCTCGAAGAGGCGGTCGAGGAAGACGGCCAGGGAAGCGACCTCGGAGTGTGGCTGGTTGGTGACGCCGACGTTCCAGTCGGCGTGTTCGTACACTTCGAACGGGACCTTCTCTGCGCCAACGACGACCAGCAGCGGTTCCTCGGCGTGGGCCTCGCGGACATCACCCTCGATATCTTGCACCGGTTCGCCGTACATCGTCAGGTGGACCACGCGGCCCTCGAAATCACGGATGAGCCGCTTCGGTTTCTCTGTCGAGGCCACGTCGAAGGGGCCGCCAAAGCGGTCGGTGATGTCTATCACCGTGTCGGCCTGATTGCGAGCGGCGTTGGCCAGCACGACTTTGTCAGCCCCGAGCGCGCGTGCGGTGAGACCGACGTGGGTCGTCATCCGCTCGTCCCGGCCGGGCCGGTGGCCCAGTCGAAGCACCGTCACCTGCGGCGACTCTTTCATCCGTCGCTCCGTGCCGCTTCGATAGCCGACCGAACCGGCTCGTAGGCGATTTCGCTCCACTCGACCCGCTCGTCGTTGACGAACACGGTCGGCGTCCCCTGGACGCCACGGTCGATACCGGCATCGCGGTCGCCGGAGACTGTCGGGCGGTACAGTTCCCCCGTCGCGGCCGCTCGAACCGTTTCGCCGTCGACGTCCAGTCCCTCCGTCAGTTCGGCGTAGGTGTCCGGGCCCAGCTGGTTCTGGTTCGCGAATAGGCGCTTGGAATACGTGAAGAAGGCCGCCGCGCCGACGTTGTCCTGCACGGCGCGCGCGGCGCTTGCGGCCTGCCACGAGACTTCCTCGTCGACCGGAATCGGGAAGTCGTGGTGCTCGTAGCGGACGGTTCCGTCAGCGAGGTAGTCGTCGCGGAGTTGCGGGAAAACGGATTCCGAGTAGGTCGCACAATGTGGACAGGCGTAGTCCTCGTACACCGCAACGGTCACGTCGGCCCCGGGGTCGCCCGCAACCGGCGTTGAGAGCGGTTGGCCCGGGAGGGGCGTCGGCGTCTCCGTTGTCCCGGCTGATTCCGACTCCGAGCTACCGCCGGCACAGCCGGCCATCGCGCCGACAGTGCCGACGGTGGCCGCCAGCAGCCCGCGACGAGTGAATCGAGTCATAGCCGACTCTCACAGGGGAAGCTATAAAACGACGTTGTCATCCGTTACTGGGGTACGGATTCCCCTGGAATCGGCCGCGACCACAACGTTTTTTCTCGCATGGGAAGCATCGCACCTATGGACGTATCAGAGAAGCGAATAGTCGTCACCGGCGGGGCGGGCTTTATCGGGTCGCATCTGGTCGAGCGCCTCGGTCCGGACAACGACGTAGTGGTCGTCGACAACGAAGCGAACGGGCAATCCGAGTGGGTCCATGAGGACGCGACCTATCTGGATGGTGACCTCACCGACCCCGACGTCGTCGCCGAGGCCATCACGAGCGATGTCG
This sequence comes from Haloarcula sp. CBA1122, assembly GCF_009741785.1. Taxonomy (NCBI): domain Archaea; kingdom Methanobacteriati; phylum Methanobacteriota; class Halobacteria; order Halobacteriales; family Haloarculaceae; genus Haloarcula; species Haloarcula sp. CBA1122. Next base: position 16,679 of record NZ_WPCB01000009.1, on the reverse strand, counting down.
ACCTCGTCGTCCACCTCGCGGCGTCGAAACTGGTCGACACGGACACGCCCCGCCGACAGTTCGAGGACAACAGCGACATCACCTACAACATCCTCGAACGGATGCAGGAAGTCGGCGTCGAGAACCTCGTGTTTACGTCGTCATCTACTGTATACGGCGAAGCGCCGCGGCCGACTCCGGAGGATTACGCGCCGCTCGAACCAATCAGCGTCTACGGCGCGACGAAACTCGCCGAGGAGTCGCTCGTCTCGACGTACGCCCACAGCCACGACATCCAGTCGTGGGTGTTCCGCTTCGCCAACATCGTCGGCCCCCGCCTGCGCGGCGCGGTCATTCCTGATTTCATCGAGAAGCTCACCGAGGACCCGTCGACGCTGACGATTCTCGGTGACGGCCGTCAAGAGAAGTCCTATATGCACATCTCCGAGTGCATCGACGCGATGCTGTTCGCCGTCGAACACGCCGACAAGGACCACAACGTGTTCAATCTCGGGACGCGGACCACCACGTCAGTCGACCGCATCGCCAGCATCGTCGCCGACGAGATGGGCATCAACCCCGAGTACGAGTACACCGGCGGTGACCGCGGCTGGACGGGTGACGTGCCGCGAATGCGCCTCTCCGTCGACAAGCTCTCGGCGCTGGGCTGGGAGCCCGAACAGTCGAGCGACGACGCGGTGCGGCAGTCGACCCGCGAACTACTCGAAGAACTCTGAGCGCGGCGTCAGGCCGGGTACGTACCGTTTAATTGTGCTTTTTCGACGACGTGGCCGCTGGCCGCGTCGTACACGTCGTCCTTGTCCGCTGCCGGGGAGAGGTCGAGCGTCGTGTCTAGCGCGTACAGCAGGAAACGGTACGTGTGCTCCCGGTCCGGCGGGCTCGGACCGCCCCAGCCGACCTCGCCGAAGTCGTTCTGTCCCTCTGTGGCCTCGTCGGGTGCCCATCCCTCTGGAATCCGGTCGATATCCGGCGGGATGTTCCAGATGAGCCAGTGGTCCCACACCTTCCCGGCCGGCTCCTCGGCGTCCGGGTCGTCGACGATGAGGAGGAGCGACGACGCGGCTGACGGGACGTTCTCGACTTCCAGCGGGGGGTTCGTGTTCGCTGCCGAGTAGCCGTGTTCCTCGGGGATGCGCTCGCCGTCGTCGAAGGCCGGACTTCGGAGCTGTAGGTCTGCCATGTCGGGAGATATGACAGACAAACACAAAAACGTCGTCCCGGCAGCCATTTGCGGCTCCGCACCGAACCGCCGGACGTGCAGGTCGTGGGCTACCATGCGCGGGTCGACGAACACGCCGCGCTCCTGTTAGCCGAGGGCGGGAGCGTCACTACTGAGCGACTTGACCCGGGAACCGAACTCTCCTATACGCTCGGGGAGCGCCACTGCGCCGGCGCGGTCGACGGCGACCGACATTTTCACTGCGACAATGACTCTGCGCCGTACTGCCCGGAACACACCGACATCTGGCCGTGTGCCCGCTGTACCGGTGACTGCAACAAGCCCCTCGACACCTGCGACGAGGAACACGCGGTGTATCTGGCGGCGTTCGCGCCGGATGTCATCAAGGTCGGCGTCACCCGCTCCTGGCGGCTGGAAACACGGCTCCGTGAGCAGGGGGCTGACAGGGCCGCCCACCTCCGGACCGTCGCCGACGGCCGTATCGCCCGGCAAGTCGAGGCCGACATCGCCGTTGAGTTGGGAGACCGGGTCAGAGTTCCCACGAAGATATCGGGATTCGACCAGTCCGTCGACACGGACTGGTGGGCGTCGCTCTGTGAGCGCTACGACCCGCTGGCGACCTACGACTTCGAGTACGACCTGTCCCTTTCGGACCGTCCGATGGCCGAAACCCTGGCGACGGGGACTGTCCGGGGGACGAAGGGGCGAGTCGCTGTGCTTGAGAACAACAGCAGCGTCTACGCCGTCGACCTCCGACAGCTCGTCGGCTACGAACTCACAGACGGCGGAACGGACCGCAACCTCCAGTCGAGTCTCGGTGCGTTCAGGTAACACGCGAGACTGGCGTCGCTGTAATCCGTACTTGTCCGTGCAGAAGACATTTAGTGGCGGCTGTTGCCCATCCTCGTGTGCGACGTGAAACCCTCCTGACCGGTGGCGTGGTCGTGGTCGTCCTGACCATGCTCATCGGTGCAACAGCGGTCCCCGGCGCGCTCTCCGAACCACAGGACGACGTTCGCGAGAGCTATCTCGACCTCCGCGAGACGACCATCGAACCGGCGTCGGTCGACGGCCAGACAGTGACGCTCTCTATCGACGCTCGGCTCTCGCACCGCGGCGGTCCCGCCGAGAACGTCACCGTCGAGACGCGGGCCATCGACGCGGACACTGGCCTCGTCGCGACGACGACGCGGCAGTCGGTCGGCACAATCGAAGGGGAACGAGAGGTATCGGTGCGGTCGAACATCACGGTCGAGCGCGCGGGCGGCTATCGCATCGACACAATCGTCTACGAGGACGGGAACCGCGTCGAGACCGGTCAGCAGTCGGTTCAGAACGTCGACGCGCTCACGCCGGCGTACGCCCGCAGTACCGTGACCTTCCAGCGGTTCGAGAACGCCGGCGTCCCGCTCGATTCCATCACCTACCGAATCGACGGCGTCTCGGACAACCGGACGACACTGAACGTCTCAGTGTACGTCACGAACGCCGGCAACGACCCGTCTGATGACCTCTCGCTCCGGCTCCGAGCGCGGCAGGCCGACTCGAACGTCATCGCCGACGAGTCGACCGTGCGGGTCGGCCAGATTCGACCCGGTCGGACTGAGATCGTCAGAACCCAACTGACGGTGCCTGACGGCTACAACTACTGGCTCGACGGTATGCTGCTCTCCGACAGCGTCATCGTCGGGACGGAGAGCTCCCCGGCGAACCTCCATCCGACGGAGCGTCTCCAGGAGAACGAAACCCGACAGGAAGTCGGCTTCCAGTCCAGCGACTTCGAGCAGGACCGCCCCGAAGAACGAGAGATGGACGGACCACAGCAGACCGCGGCCGGGGAAGGTCCCGGCTTCACGGCGCTGATCGGACTGATTGCGGTCCTCGCAAGCGCGCTCCTCATCGCACGGAGACAGACCAATGAGTGATACCTCCAATACCGACACAGTGGCACAGGATATCGACGCGGAGACCGGCGATACTGTTGACGAGTCGGACGACGACTCCGGTCCGGCAATAGCTGTCTACGCGCAGTGGGCAGTGTTCGCTATTCTCACGCTCGTTGCGCTCATCGCGACACTGCAGTTCTACTTCTCCGCGTCGTCGGCGATTGATACGTTCGTCACTGACCGGTATCGACCGCTTTTCAACGCGGCGTTCAACCTCGCCGTGGTGCTCGCCTGTGGCCTCGGCCTCTCGGTACTGGTCCGACGGCTCGCCTGAGCCGGCACCGCCCATATCAAGCGCCCGCAGTCGCCGTTTCAGTGTTCCGAGGTCTCAGGCGAGTTGCAGCGCCATCGCTGATATGAGTCCGGCTAACTGTATCGGGGCGACGAACCCCCCGAAGACAGCGCGATTCTCCGGACCAGCGTCCCCCGCTGGCCGGCCGTTTACGCGGCCTGTCTTCGGACGACAACCCTTTTCAGCGGGCCAACCAAAACCGGGCGTATGGCAGACGATGAACCCGAAAACGCTGACGAATCGGCGGACGCGACCGAGGACGGCGGCGAGGAGAAGTCCTTCCGCGAGCGGGTCGAGGAGATCCGACAGCAGCGCGCCGAGGAGCGCGAAGAAGGCGAGGGCGACGGCGACGAGATGAGCCGCGAAGAGCGCATGGAAGAAATGATGGGCGGTGGCGGCGGCCCCGGCGGTATGGGCGGGGCAACCCCTTCGCGCAGATGATGGGCGGCATGATGGGCGGCGGCCCCGGCGGTCCCGGTCCGGGCGGCCCCGGCGGCATGGGCGGCGGCCCGCCAGGGCAGCACGAGGAATCGGGCGGCAACGACAACGAGGAACTTACCCGTGAGATGCGAAAGCTCCGGGACGAAGTCCACGACATGCGACGCTCGCTCGACCGCATCGCCGACGCGCTCGAAGACTAACGGAACACGACTTGCCGACGTTTTTGCGGACGAACGGGGCAGTGACATCTCCTCAAGATAGATAGCGTCACCCCACCGTCGAACAGTGGCGGGGCGACGACCGGCTCCCAGTGGGTGCCAGCAAGATCCCGACAGGACTCCCCGCCAGTCGCTACATCTCGTCAAACGAGACACCGGTAACCTCGAAGCGTGCACCACCGTCCGCGCTATCGCGAACGTTGATTTCCCAGCCGTGGGCCTCCGCGACCTTCCGGGCGATACTCAGCCCGAACCCGGTCCCCTCCGTGCTCGTCGAGTAGCCGACTTCGAACACGGTGTCTCGGTCGGCTTCGGGGATGCCGGGGCCGTCATCCGCGACGTAGAACCCGTCGTCTACCGCCCCGACCGTCACGGTTACGTCCGCCCCGGCGTGCTCGACCGCGTTCCGAACGAGGTTCTCGAATAGCTGTTTCAGACGGCTCTCGTTTGCCAGGACGGTCCGGTCGATGTCGGTGACGAGCGTGGCATCGGCTGTCTCGACGTTCGTCCAGCAATCTTCCACGAGCGATGCGAGCGCGACCGGTTCGCGGTCGGTCACCGTCTCCCCGTCCTGTGCCAGCGTGAGCAGGTCCGTTATCAGCGTGTCCATCCGCTCGTGTGCCCGCTCGACAGCGGCCAGATGCTCGCTCTCGCACTCCTCGCGTGCTAGTTCCAGTCGTCCCTCGGCGACGGTCAGCGGATTCCGCAGGTCGTGGGAGACGACGCTGGTAAACGCTTCGAGCCGGTCGTTGTGCTGTTCGAGTTCCTGCTGGTGGTCGCGCAACTGTTCGGTCCCTTCGACCTGCTTGAGCGCGCTGGTGACGTGTCCGGCCAGGATCTCACCGAGGACGACGTCCCGCTGGTCGAACGCCGCGGCCGTCTCCGAACCGGCCAGCAGGATTCCGTGCTCGCCGAGCGGGAGATATAGCTCGCTCTTGATCGGCGTGTCCGGGTTGTAGATGTCGGGGTCGGCATGGACGTCATCGACGGCGAGCGCGTCGCCGGACTCGTAGACACGCCACGCGATGCTGCCTCCGGGCGTGAAGGTCGGCAAATCGTCTAGCAGGTCGTATATCGCGTCGGACGCGGCGACCGGTTCGAGGGTCCGGTCGCCCTCGTCGTAGAGGTGGATCGTGTTCGCTTCGAGCCCGAGCACAGTGCACGCCGTGTCGACGCCGATCTCGGCGACTTCCTCGCGTGTGTCTGCCTGAAGGAGGTTCTGTACAGACTCACTGAGAGCTCTGAGGCGGTGTTCGTGTTCCTTCCGTTCAGTAATGTCCTGCTGGAACCCGACGTAGTTGACGACTGTTCCGTCGTCGTCGCGGACTGGGGCGATAGTCACCTGATTCCAGAACATCGTTCCGTCCTTCCGGTAGTTCCGGAGTTCGACCGACACGGGTTCGTCCGCGTCGATGGCCGCTCGCATCGCGTCGACTGGCTCTGACTCGGTCTCCTCACCCTGCAGGAACCGGCAGTTACGGCCGTACACCTCCGACTCCGTGTAGCCGGTCAGTTCCAGAAACTGCCTGTTGGCGTAGGTGATCGGGTTATCATCTTGTTCGGGGCTGGTAATCGTGATCCCGACCGGTGCCTCGTCCATGGCACGTTTGATCCGGGAAAGTTCCTCTTCGCCGTCTCGCTGGTCGGAGATATCCCGGACAGTACAGACCAGTTCACCGCGGTCGGTCCGGGCGAGTACGTGGTCTTCCGTGAACGTGCTCCCGTCGGCACGGAGCCCGGTCGTCGTCCCACTCCAGTACCCAGTTTCATCGACAGTCGGGACGATCTCGTCGTAGATTCGCGGGATGTCCTCCGCCTGATACAGTAGCTCCCAGTGCTCACCGACCATCTCGTCCGGTTCGTAGCCGTAGAGGTCGGCGTAGGCTTCGTTGACGAAAATGAACGTCCCGTCTTCGTCGAGAATGCTGATTCCTTCCTGTGCGGTCTCGATGGCGTCGAGTTGGCGGTTGCGCTCGCGTTTGACGCGCTGTGACTCCACAGCGTTCGTGATTCTGTTCGCGAGCACCGCGTACTGGTCGGTGCCGCTTTGTTTCTGTAGATAGTCGGTGACACCGGCCGAAATCGCATCGCTGGCGATCTCCTCCGAGCCTTTGCCGGTGTAGAGAATGAAGGGGAGCGAACCGTACTCCTCGCGAACGGTTTCGAGGAACTGGATCCCGTTCCGGTCAGGCATGTCGTAGTCGGAGACGACGCAGTCGATGTCGGTGTCGGTCAGGATTTCCAGTCCCGCCGCGACGCTCGTCGCGGCCTGCACGTCCAGCCGGTCGTCCTCGCGTTCGAGAAACGTCGCCGTCATGTCGGCGAATCCCGGCTCGTCGTCGACGTGGAGAATACGCATCGTCCCAGCGATATCAGTCATAACTTTGCCCAGTAGTCACACATTACAGGACGCCGAATTAAAAGACCGTCTCTGTACTCAGAAGGTGACATATCGACGCCGTTAATGGTCAGTCTGGACTATATCTCGTCCCGAAGAATATTACACCTTTCTGATGTTTTTCCGTCTGTTGGCTGTTTCTATCCCTGGCCGACCATCTCGTCCTCGTCTTCCCACTCCTGTTCGCGGAGTTCGTACTTCTGGACTTTCCCGGTCGCTGTCGTGGGTAGTTCCTCGACGAACTCGACGCGGCGGACGACTTTGTAGGTTGCCAGTTCCTCTCGGGTGAAGTTCCGGAGATCCTCGGCCGTCACGCCCGGGTTGTCGGGGTCACCGGAGTTCGGGACGACGAAGGCCTTCGGCGTCTCGCCCCACTCGTCGCTCGGCGCGGGGATAACTGCGACATCGCTGACGGCGTCGTGTTCGTAGAGGGTGTCCTCCAGTTCGATGCTGGAGATGTTCTCGCCGCCGGAGATGATGATGTCCTTCTTGCGGTCGCGGATGGCGATCATCCCGTCCTCGTCGACTGTCGCCAGGTCTCCCATGTGGTAGTAGCCCTCGACGCGGTCGGAGAAGGCCTCCTCCGTCTGTTCGGGCTTGTTCCAGTAGCGGTCCATCACCTGATTGCCGCGGACGACGACTTCCCCGAGCGTCTCGTCGTCATGTGGCACGTCGTTGCCGTCCTCGTCGACGACCCGGACATCGGTCCCGAGGTAGCCGATGCCCTGGCGCTTCTTGACGCTGAAGCGGGCGTCGCTGCCGTCCTCGAAGAAGCGGCGAGCGTCCGAGGTCGTGACGAGCGGGCCGGTTTCGGTCGCGCCGTAGACGTGTTTCAGGTACCAGCCGAAGTCGTCCTCGACGGTTCGGATGACGGCCTCCGGCGGCGCGCTGCCGGCCGTCGCGATGCGCACGTCGTTGGCACCGGTCGTCTCGATCTCCCCGTCATGGTCCTCGTAGCGGTCCGCAAGGATGTTCAGCACCGTCGGCGCGCCACAGAGATAGGAGACGTCCTCGGTCCTGACGGCGTCGAAGATGCCCTCGGCGTCAACGCCGCGGGTACAGACGTGTTTCGCGCCCATGCCGGTAACCGAGAAGATGTGGCCCCAGCCGTTGACGTGGAACATCGGCAGCGTCCAGAGGTACACGTCGTCGTCCGAGATCTCCTGATGGAGCGCGACAATGTACGCGTGGAGCGTCTCCGTCCGGTGGGTCCGGCAGACGCCCTTCGGGTCGCCGGTGGTCCCCGAGGTGTAGTTGATGGTGATGAGGTCGTCCTCGTCCATCTCGGGCCGCTCGTAGTCGGTTCCCGCCTCCTCGATGATTTCGTCGAAGGACTCCCAGTCGCGTCGACGGCATCCGTGTCGTTAGTAACGAAGATGTCGGTGGGCACCTCGTCACGGATCGGCTCGATCTTGTCCGCGTACTCGTAGTCCGCGTAAACGGCGTCGACTTCGGCGTCCGAGAGGATATATTCGAAGTCGTCCGGCACGAGCCGATAGTTCAGCGGCGTGTGGACCGCACCCAGTTGCATGGTCCCGTAGGCCGCTTCGAGCTGGTAGTGCGTGTTCGGGTCCAGCACGGCCACCCGGTCCCCCTTCTCGATGCCACGGGCGGCCATCGCCGCCGAGAACCCGTCGGCTCGCTCCCCGAACTCGTCGTACGTGAAGCGTTCACCGGTCGTGGCGACGACAGCCTCTTTGTCCCCGTAGTATTCCCGCGCACGGTCGAGAAAATCCGTGGTCAGCAGTGGCTTATGCATCTCAGACTATCGTATGGTTAATCATGATAAAGTGGTTGTGATACACCCCTGATCTTGCTGTCACGCGACGGGTCATATTTCGGGTATCGGTCGAACCGCAGTCGCTTTGGGGATAGCGTCCCCAGATTTCACCAATGAGTACAGCGACGGCGGACGTCTCGAAGCGGCAGGCGTGGGTGATGGCCGCGCGGCCACAGACACTACCTGCCGGGGCCGCGCCGGTCATCGTCGGGATGGGGCTGGCAGTCCACGCCGGCGTCTTCGCTCCATTGCCGGCGGTCGCAGCGCTGGTGGGCGCGCTGCTCATCCAGATAGGTACGAACTTCGCGAACGACTACTACGACGCGGTGAAGGGGGCCGACACCGACGAGCGCGAGGGGTTTACCCGCGTGACCGCTGGCGGTCTCATCGACGCCGACGAAGTCAAACGAGCGATGATCGCGACCTACGGGCTCGCCGTCGTCATCGGTGTTTATCTCGTCGCCGTCGGCGGCCTTCCCATCGTCGTCGTCGGCCTCTCGGGTATCGCCGCCGGGATTCTCTACACCGGCGGTCCGTTCCCCTACGGCTACCGCGGTCTGGGTGATCTGTTCGTGTTCGTCTACTTCGGCCTCGTCGCTGTTACCGGCACGTACTACGTGCAGGCCGTTGCGAGCGCAAGCGGCGTCGGCACGTTCCCGATGACGCTTCCGGCGGGGTCGGTCACTGCCGCCGCCATTACAGCGAGTCTCCCGGCGGCCGGCCTGTCGACCGCGATTCTCGTCGTCAACAACATCCGCGACCGGGAGACGGACCGCGCCACGGGCAAGAAGACGCTGGCCGTCTATCTGGGCTACGGGTGGAGCCGCGTCGAGTTCCTCCTGATGGTCGGGATGGCCTACGTCGTCCCGGTCGTGTTCGCCCTCGACAGCCGATACGGTCTGCCCGCACTGGCCCCGCTGCTGACCCTCCCACTGGCGGCGACTATTTCGAAGACAGTCCTCACACAGACCGACGGCGAGGCACTGAATCCGACACTCGAACGGGTCGGGCAGACACTCTTTGTCCACTCCGTCCTGTTCGCGCTGGGACTCGCCGTCCCACAGCTACTATGAAGGTCGACCCGTTCTCGCTCCCGCTGTCGAGTCCGCTCGCCACCGCCCGCGAGACCATCAGCCAGCGCTCGGGGTTCGTCGTCCGCTACGACCACCGCGGCGAAACCGGCGTCGGCGAAGCCACGCCGCTTCCGGGCTGGACTGAGTCCGTCGACGACTGTCGGCGCGGGCTCAACGACGCTGCCACGGTTGCAATTGACGGCGGCCACACCGACATTCTCCTGTCGCTGGACGCCGCGTCCGTCCCCGCCGCCCGACACGGCTTTGCGACCGCGCTACTGGACGCCGACGCCAGAGCCGACGGCGTGCCGCTGTACCAGTGGTTCGAGCCCGACAGGCGATGCGACCGGGTCCCGGTCAACGCGACGGTCGGCGACGGGTCACCGGCCGAGACAGCCGACGCCGTCGAGCAGGCGGTCGAGGCCGGCTACGACTGCTGTAAGCTCAAAGTGGGAAAGCACACCGTTGATGAAGATGTCGCGCGCGTTCGGGCCGTCCGTGAGCGCGTGGGCGACGACGTGACGCTTCGCGCCGACGCCAACGGCGCGTGGTCCCGCAAGGAGGCCGCTAACGCCTTCGACCGGCTCGCACCGCTGGACGTGGCCTACGTTGAACAGCCACTCCCGGCCGATGACCTCACGGGACACGCCGGGCTTCGAGGCAACGGGGTCGGCGTTGCGCTCGACGAGTCCCTCGTCGACCGCCGGGTCGACAGCGTCCTCGATGCCGACGCAGCCGACGTGCTGATACTGAAGCCGATGGTGCTGGGCGGCCCCGGCAACGCCCACACGCTGGCACTCCGGGCACGCGAACAGGGTGTCGAGCCGGTCGTCACGACGACCATCGACGCCGTCGTTGCCCGCCTTGCGGCGCTGCACGTCGCCGCCGCGATTCCCGACGTGGCCGCGTGCGGTCTGGCGACCGGCGACCGACTGGCGGCCGACCTCGCGACGGACCCGACGACAGTAACGGATGGTGCGATGTCGGTCCCCCAGTCGACCGGTCTGGGAATCGATCCGACAGAGGTGGGGACCGATGCGTGACCCCCTCAATTGGCCGACACAGGACCTCGTAACGCACCGCGCCGACACGACACCCGACCGAACGGCGATGGTCGCGGCGGCCTCCGGGAACGCGGTCACCTACCGGAAACTCGATGCTGCCGTCGATGCGGTGGCTGCCGAACTCGACCGGCGGGTCGACGCCCCGGACGCCACCGTCGCGACGCTCCTGCCGACACGGCCGCAGTCGGGACGCTCCTGTTTGCGGCGATGCGACTGGGGGCGACACTCGCGCCGCTGAACGTCGAACTCGACGCGGCGACGCTCCAAAGCCAGCTCTCGACAGTTGACGCGGACCTGCTGGTCTGTGGAGACGGCACCGCGTCGCTGGCGGCCGACATCGACGGCTGTCCCACCGTTTCGGTCGACAGGGAACTGTCAGCGGCTGCCGTCGCCGACGAGACAGCAGCGGCGGGTTCGGCTGGTGAAACAGCCACCGACGTGACCCCGGCACCCCTCTCCCGCACGGACACCCAGCTGGTCATCTTCACCTCGGGGACGACCAGCGAGCCGAAAGGCGTCCGACTGACCGTCGGCAACCTCGTCGCTAGCGCCGTCGCGTCGTCGTACCGCCTCGGCGTGCTTCCGGATGACCGCTGGCTGGTCTGCTTACCGACCTACCACATGGGCGGGCTGGCTCCGTTCGTCCGAAGCGCGCTGTATGGCACCGCCGTTGTCGTTCAGCGGTCGTTCGACGCCGAAACGACACAGCAGGTCATCGCCGACCGGGCGGTAACGGGCGTCTCGCTGGTGCCGACGATGCTCTCGCGGCTGCTGGACGCTGGCTGGGAACCGCCGTCTTCGCTCCGCTTCGTCCTGCTCGGTGGCGGGCCGGCCAGCGAGAGCCTCATCGAGCGATGTCGGGAGCGGGGCGTTCCTGTCTGTCCGACCTACGGGATGACCGAGACGGCGTCCCAGATAGCGACAGCACGGCCTGAAACAGCATTCGAGCGGTCCGGAACCGTCGGCCAGCCGCTCGTTTTCACTGACGTAACGGTCGTCGCGGACGGCGAACCCTGCGACTCCGGCGAGCGAGGAGAAATCGTCGTCGACGGCCCGACGGTGACACCGGGCTACCTGAACGGCGACGGCGGCGCGTTCGGCGACCACGGCTTCCGGACCGGCGACATCGGTTACCGGGACGCGGACGGCCACCTCTGGGTCGAGGGCCGCGTCGACGACCAGATCGTGACCGGCGGGGAGAACGTCGACGCGAGCACGGTCGCCGCGGCGATTCGTGACCATTCAGCAGTTGCCGAAGCTGCCGTCGTGGGGCTCTCCGACGAGGAATGGGGCCAGCGCGTCGCCGCGCTGGTCGTCGGGGACATCTCGCCCGCGGCGGTTCGCGACCACTGCGCCGAGCGACTCGCGCCGTACGAAGTCCCGAAGACGGTTCGGATTGCCGACGCGCTTCCGCGGACGGCGTCCGGGACTGTCGACCGGTCCGCCGTTCGGTCGCTTCTTTCCGAGGATGACGAACCGAGCGACTCGATCCGGTAGTTCGGGATGCCGAGCCAAGCGGTTTTCTACGTCCGCAGTTTATGCAGTCCCGTGTGTACAATCGTCCTCGCGTGGCAGGTCTTCGACGGCACGCCGGTCGCGGTCGCGGCGAACCGCGACGAGCGGCTTGAAAGGCCATCGCAGCCGCCACAACAGCGCCACTGGGGGAGTCACGTCGTCGCGCCGGCCGACGAGGAGGCCGACGGGACGTGGATCGGCTACAACGAGCAGGGGCTGCTGGCGGCGGTGACGAACCGCTGGGTCGACGCCGACCTGGCCGGCGAGCGCTCGCGCGGGCTCCTCGTCCGGGACACGCTGAGTCACGAGAGCGCGGAGTCCGCTGCCCGCGCCGTCGAACAGGCGACCAGGGACGCCGAGTATTCGGGTTTCAATCTCCTGCTAGCCGACGAGAACGCCGCCGTCCTGCTAGAATGGGACGGCCAACTCGCAGTCCGGAACTTCCAGCCCGGCGTCCACGTCGTCGTCAACGTCGGGGCGGACGGCGACTACCGGATTCCGGCCCATCGGCCCGACGCGGGCGAGGAGCAAGCGAACAACGCGACGCGGTTGCGCGAGGCGCTGGTTCCGGAGCCCTGTGAATCCGCCGGCGAATGGATTGACCGGGCAGGCGAAACCATCAGCGACCACGAGTACGGCGTCTGCGTCCACGGTGACGGATTTGGGACGCGGTCGTCGTCGCTCATCACGCTGGGTGCCGACAGGGAGTACCGGTACGCAGATGGGCCACCGTGCCGGACGCCCTACCGCCCGGTCGAAGGTCAGATTTAAGCGGCCGACTCACGGTGTACACAATACATGAGTTCAGCAGCGTCGGAGGCGGACCTTTCTGACGGCGAGCGGGCCGGGCTCGAACTGATTCGGGAGTCCGGTGGCATCCACCAGAGCGACTTCTGGAAGGAACTCGACGTCTCCTCGCGGAAGGGGAGTCGCATCGTCGAGTCCCTGTTCGAGAAGGACCTCATCCAGCGCGAGGAGACGGTGTACGAGGGGCACAACACGTACTACCTGACGCCCGCGGCCCGCGACCTCGACTTCTCGCTTCTGATGGCCGGTGACCAGCTCTCGCCGTTCATCGGCGACGAAGAGGTGGACCCCCACGACGACACCTTCTCGCAGTGGGTCATGACCCTCGCCTACGAGGACTGACCGTCGCTGGCGGTATCGTCCCGAAACTGCCCGCGCCCGTTAGTAGTGCCACGGCACGTCGTCGAAATCCGGCTTGCGCCCTTCGTTGAACGCGTCCCGTCCTTCCTGGGCCTCGTCGGTCATGTACGCCAACCGCGTCGCCTCGCCGGCGAACACCTGCTGGCCGACCATCCCGTCGGAGTCGAGATTGAACGCGTATTTCAGCATCCGCATCGCCGTCGGTGACTTCTCGTTCATCCGCTTGGCCCATTCGATGGCGGTGTCTTCCAGGTCCTCGTGGGGCACCACGTCGTTGACCATTCCCATGTCAGCGGCTTCGTCGGCATCGTAGGTCTTGCCGAGGAAGAACACTTCCCGGGCCTTCTTTTGGCCGACTTGCCGAGCGAGATACGCCGAGCCGAAGCCGCCGTCGAAGCTCCCCACGTCGGGGTCCGTCTGGAGGAACTTCGCGTGCTCCTCGCTGGCGAGCGTGAGGTCACAGACGACGTGCAGCGAGTGGCCGCCGCCGACGGCCCACCCCGGGACGACGGCGACGACGGGCTTTGGGATGTGGCGGATCTGACGCTGGACTTCGAGAATGTGGAGGCGGCCGACGTTCTCTGGCGCGTCGTCTGCCACGCCGTCGCTCTCATCTGTTTCTTCGGACCCGCTGTACTCGTAGCCACTTTCACCCCGAATGCTCTGGTCCCCGCCGGCACAGAACGCCCAGCCGCCGTCCTTCTCTGAGGGGCCGTTCCCGGTCAGGAGGACACAGCCCACGTCAGTCTGGCGCTTGGCGTGATCCAGTGCCGTCGCGAGTTCGTCGACCGTCTCCGGGCGGAAGGCGTTGCGCTTCCCCGGTCGGTCGAAGGCGATACGCACCGCGCCCGTGTCGGTCGAGCGGTGATAGGTGATGTCGGCGAAGTCGAACCGGTCGATGGCCGTCCACCGCTCCGGGTCGAATATTTCAGAGACCATACCGTGGCTCGGGACGGCCCTCGCAAAAAGATTCCTCGTACGTGCTACCACAGCGGAGGAAACCCTTTGGTGTCGCGCACCTGAACCGACTAGCGATGCCCTCCACATCGAACAAGAAAGCAATGGTGGGGATACTCGCGGGCCTCTCCATCGTTGTTGTCCTGTACAGTCTCATCATCGTCCAGCAGATTCTGCTCGGACTGATCGTGGCTGTGGTCCCCTGGCTCCTGTATCTGGTCGTACGGTTCATTCTCACGCTTGAACGGATCGCGACGGCGTTGGAACGACTTGCGACAGCGCGCGCCCGTGAGTCGGAGTCGGCTGGGTCTGGATCCGCTGGAGACTACCAGCGACCGTCCGAGTCGTACGAACGCGGTACGGAGACCGAAGGGGGCGTCGAGAACGAGTGATTGAGTGCGGTAGCTGGCAGCGAACGTCGGTCGCGCGCTTACAGGTGTTACGCCCGGCATGACGGAGACGTTCTACGAGGTACTGGGCGTTTCAACCGACGCCTCGACGGCGGCTATCGAAGCGGCGTACCGGGAGCGGCTGAAGGAAACCCATCCCGACGTGAGCGACGCGGCCGACGCCGGCGAGGCGACACAGCGACTCATCGAAGCCCGCGACGTACTCACCGACGAGGACGAGCGGGCGCGATACGACCGGGTGGGTCACGACGCCTACGTCGCGGGCGAGAGCGATATAGCGGACGGCGGCGGCAGTGACGCGGCCGAAGCGGCACGGCGCGCGGGCTACGACGGGTCTGCGTCGGCCGGCGACCGGGCCGAAGCGAGCACTGACCGCAGTACATCTCGGACGAGCGCCCGGGAGCGGGCACGCCGCGAACGGGCCGCCAGGGACCGCGTCGCAGAGGACAGACACGAGCGCTCGACGGACGACACCGAGGCGTCGTCGAGCGACGACAAATCGAGCGAAACGACCAGCGAGACGGCGACAGCGTCTGAGTCAGATTCGGGCTGGCAATCCGGAACCACCGCGACCAGTGGCTTCAGCGACAACGCCGGCGGCGGTGCCACCTGGAGTTCGTCGTCCGCGTACTCTGTCCGCCAGACCGACACTCCCTCCCGCGGATCGCTTTTGGAGAAGCCAACCGGCCGGGGGCTGACACTATTTGCCATTACCTTTGCGCTCTATCCGGTGATGCTGTTCAGCGCGCTGCTCCCGGCGTTCCCGCTGTGGGTCAACCTGACAATCGGGGTCTGTACCCTTTTCATGATCGGCTATCTCCAGTCCGAGCCCACTATCGCGATCATGGTATTCGGGAGCTGGAGCCTGACGACGACGGTGCTGCTGGTCACGCTGAACATCAGCGCGTTCTCGCTCATCGGGGCGCTCGCGCTGTCTGGGACGTGGCTCCCGTTCGGACTGTCGCTGTTGACGGCGTCCGTGTTGCGGCTCTGAAAATCAGTCGCCAGCGAGGGTTTCGGCGACCTGTTCGGCAAGCCGGTCTCTGACCGCGTGGCTGTCGCCCGCGTCGAACTGGACCTCGATGACTTGTGTTCCATCGGCCCGGACCGACTCGGCGAACCGCTCGCGGAACTGCCGGCGGTCGGCCACCCGCTCGAACTCCAGCGAGTAGAGCGCCTCCGTCGGCTCGAAATCGAGCCCGTGTGGCGTTCGGAACTGGTCCTCGAAGGTGGGGTGGTCATCGATTGGGAGCATGTGGAAGATGCCGCCGCCGTCGTTGTTGATGAGGACGACCGTCGCGTCCACCGCACAGCGACCGAGCGCGAGGAGGCCGTTCATGTCGTGGTAGTACGCCAGGTCGCCGGTGACGAGCACGAGCGGGTCCGCCGTCGCGCTGCCGGCCCCGAGCGCCGTCGAGGTGATGCCGTCGATCCCGCTCGCCCCGCGGTTTCCAAGCACGGTCAGGTCGGCGTCACGGGGCCGGCCGAACCGGTCCATGTCCCGTATCGGCATACTGTTGGAGACAAACAGCGTGGCCGGGTCCGGGGCCAGCGCGGCCACGTCAGAGAGGACGCCGCCTTCCCAGTAGGTTTCCGCGGTGGTATCGTCAACGGCGTCCCAGTGAACTCGTTCCGCCCTGGCGAACTGTTCGCGCCACGACGCTGCAACGCCATCCAGTGTCTCGCCCGCGAGCGCATCCGCGGTGGCGTCGGGGTCGGCAACGAGCAGGTCCGTCGCCGTGAATTCGGCCTCCGACCAGCCGCCGGTCGGGTCGACGAGGAACTGCCGGCAGTCGGCGTCCCGGAGGTACTGCCGCAGCGGCTTCGAGGTCGGCGACGCGCCGAAGCGGACGACGACATCAGGGTCACCCCACTGCTCAACGCTATCGCTGCCGAGATAGCCGTCGTAGCCGCCACAGACCGGCACGTCGAGTCGGTCGACGTGGGGACCGAACCGCAGGTCCGACAGCGGGTCCGCCAGGACCGGAAAACCAGTGGCAGATGCCAGTCGTTCCAATGAGTCGGCACTGAGTCCCTGGTCGGCCGGCCCGGCGACGATGAGGCCCCGTTCGGCGGCCCGGAGTGCGTCTTGAACGCGGTCCACCGTCCCCTCGTCCGGCACGGCGACGCCCTCGCTCGTCGTGACGAACGGGCCGTCCCGGCCGGTTTCGGCCGCGTCGTCGCCCCCCGCCCAGTCGTCCGGGACACCCGCCGGGTCGTCATCCGGCACCGGCGTCG
>NZ_WPCB01000081.1:0-8670 GCF_009741785.1 Haloarcula sp. CBA1122 | reverse complement strand
CGACGACGGCGAGGGCTGGATTCTGGGGTTTGGCTACGACGAGAGCGACTGGGACGGAGACTTGCTGCAAGCGGCGACGCTGGACCGGGTGAGCGCTGATCGCCCGGTCGCGGCCGCGCGCGAGGATATCCACACGGTGTCGGTAAACCACGCCGCGCTGGACGTACTGGACCTGCCCGGCGACGGCGTTCGGACCGAGGACGGAGCGCCGACCGGCGTGCTCGTCGAGGAAGCCGCTGAGGCCGTCTTCGACGCCATCGCGCCCGACTACACACAGACACGGGAGTATCTGCTGGCTGCACAGGAGGTGGCTCTCTCTGAGGGAATCACTGCCGTCCACGACATGGTACGGCAGTCTCACGCCCCGCGGGTGTACCGCGACCTAGACACCGAGGACGCACTCTCCCTGCGAGTGCGGCTCAACTACTGGGCAGACCACCTCGACGCAGTCAGGGAGCTTGGCCTGGTGACGAACCACGGGAGCGACCGAGTGCAAACGGGCGCGATCAAGACGTACATCGACGGGTCGCTCGGGGCCGGCACCGCGCGGCTCCGGGAGCCGTACGCCGACAGCGACAGCGTCGGCGAGTGGCGAACGGACCCAGATGCCCTCCGGGAACTCGTGTCAGCGGTCGACGACGCGGGCCTCCAGTTCGCCGCTCACGCCATCGGCGACGCGGCTATCGACGCGCTGCTTTCGGCTATCGAATCAGTCGACGCCGCGGACGAGCGCCATCGCGTCGAACACGCCGAGGTGCTCACCGGCGACCTGGCGGAGCGACTGGCGGCGTCGCCACTGGTCGTTTCGGCGCAGCCGAACTTCCACCGCTGGGCGGTGCCGGGCGGCCTGTACGACGAGCGACTCGGCGAGCGCCGCGCGCTGACGAACCGGTTCCGCGACCTCGTGGATGCCGGCGCACAACTGGCCTTCGGGAGCGACTGTATGCCGCTTTCCCCGCTGTATGGCGTCCAGCAGGCCGTCACCGCGCCGGAGTCGAACCAGCGCCTGACAGTCGACGAGGCGCTCCGAGCGTACACCAGCGGTGCCGCGTACGCGGGCTTCGACGAGGACCGGATGGGCACGATTACGCCGGGATCGGTTGCGGATTTCGCCGTGCTATCGGCCTCTCCGTGGAGCGTACCGGATGGTGATATCTCGGACGTAGCCGTCACGCTGACCGTCAGCGGCGGCGAGGTCGTGTTCGAATCCGGCGAGTAAGTCCGACAGACGGCAGTATCGACGCGTCACGTTTCCTGTTTCTCGGTAACAAACAACATAATTCGACAGTACGGGATATAGAAGCAGTTAGATCGCCAAACCCGGATATAAAACCCGATAGGCCACCAACACCTGAAACAGAACTGTAGTTACCTCCAATATCAGGTATACAATTTCCTTGCCCACCAACCCTCGACTTTGAAGATAAAATCTTTTCACGAAGGAGTTCTGAAGTGTGAGTACCGACAGGTGGATACATCGTGCCCGAAATGGAAACCGCCGCGTTCGAGACGGACCTCAGCCTCTTCAAGTACGACAACCTCGAGCAACTCCCGCCGGCGTACCGGGACCTCGAGGCGGACGAGCGGACCGAGCGCATCGAGAGCGCGCTCGATACCCTCGGCGACGACGTGGTCATCCTCGGCCACAACTACCAGCGCCGGGAGATCGTCGAACACGCCGACTTCATCGGCGATTCCTACCAGCTCTCGAAGGAGGCCGCCGAGTCCGACGCCGACTACGTGATTTTCGGCGGCGTGACGTTCATGGCCGAATCCGCGGACATCATCACGGACGACGACCAGTCCGTGATCCTCCCGTCGATGGAGGCGTCCTGCCCGATGGCGGGCATGGCCGAGGCGCTGCAGGTCGACGCCGCGTGGGCAGAACTGACCGCGGCGCTCGACAACGACGAAGAGATTATCCCCATCACGTACATGAACAGCTACGCCGACCTGAAGGCCTTCTGTGCCGAGCAGGGCGGCCTGGTGTGTACGTCCTCCAACGCCCACAAGGCCTTCGAGTACGCCTTCGAGAAGGGCGACAAAGTACTCTTCCTGCCCGACAAGCACCTCGGCGAGAACACGGCCCACCGGCTCGGCATGGCCGACGAAACCGTCGAGTGGGACCCGTGGGACGCCGAGGGCACCGACGCCGCTGACGCCGTCGAAAACGACGTCATTCTCTGGGAGGGGTACTGTCAGGTTCACGAACGCTTCCGCGAGCACCACATCGAATCGATCCGCGAGGACTACCCCGACGCGAACGTCATCGTTCACCCCGAGTGTCGCCGCGAGGTCGTCGAGGCCGCCGACGTGGCCGGCTCTACGTCGACTATCTGTGAGTCCGTCGCCGAGGCTGATCCCGGCGAAACGTGGGCCATCGGCACCGAGATTCACCTCACCCACCACCTCCAGCGGTGGCACCCCGAGGTGAATGTCGTCCCGCTGTGTGGCGACGCCTGCATGGACTGCAATGCCATGCGCCAGATCGACCCGAACTACCTCGCGTGGGTGCTTGAGGAACTGGTCGAAGGTCGCGAGCGCAACGTCATCGAGGTCGCGCCCGAGGAGAAGGAACTGGCACAGGTCGCGATGGACCGAATGCTGGAGATCTAACCATGACGGACGACCCGATTACGACGGACGTGCTGGTCGTCGGCTCCGGCATCGCCGGGCTGGCGGCGGCGCTCGCCGCGGCCCGTGAAGGCGACGACGTGACGCTCGCCACGAAGGCGACCCGTCCGGAAGGCTCCTCATCCTGGTGGGCTCAGGGCGGCATCGCCATCTCCCGAGATACGCCCGAAGAATTCAAAGACGACATCATGGCCGCCTCCGACGGCACCGCCGACCCCGACGCCGTCGATGTGCTGGTCGAGAATGCCAACGAGGCCGTCGAGGACGTGCTGCTTGAGACCTTGGACGTCGAGTTCGACCAGAACGGCTCGGGCCACGACTTCACCCGCGAGGCCGCCCACAGCGAAGACCGCATCCTCCACGTTGACGCCTCGACGGGCAAGCACATTCACGTCCCGTTCCTGAACTACATCGACGACCACGACGGCGTGGAGATTCTGGACGACACCGCCGCGCTCGAACTCATCCGTCACGAGGGGCGGGTCCACGGCGCGATGCTCGAATCCGACGGCGAGGTCGACCCGTACTTCGCCGGCAGCGTCGTGCTGGCGACGGGCGGTATCGGCGACCTCTACCCGCGGACGACGAACCCCGACAACACCACTGGGGACGGCATCGGGATGGCCGCACTCGCCGGGGCCGAGGTCGAGGACATGGAGTACGTGCAGTTCCACCCGACGGCGTGCGTACTCGAAGGTAATTCCGGTAGCGCTGAGGTCGCCTTCCTCGTCAGCGAGGCCGTCCGCGGCGAGGGCGGCCTGCTACGCAACGACAAGGGCGAGCGGTTCATGCCCGACTACCACGCGGACGCCGAACTCGCGCCCCGCGACGTGGTGGCCCGGGCAGTCAAGGCGGAGCGAGAGGCGACCGGTGAGGTGACGCTGGATGTCTCGCCGCTTGACTTCGCCGAAGAGTTCCCGAACCTCGCAGACCGCTGTAAAGAGCACGGCATCGACTGGACAGACGGCATTCCGGTCGCGCCCGCCGAGCACTTCCTCTGTGGCGGCATCAACGTCGACGACCGCGGCCGGACGACGCTGGACCGACTGTACGCCGTCGGCGAATGCTCCCGGACCGGCGTCCACGGCGCGAACCGCCTCGCCAGCACCTCCCTGCTCGAAGGGCTGGTCTGGGGTCTACGCGCCGGCGAAGACGCCGCCGGGGCCGAACCCGAACCAATCGAAGCGCCGGAACTGCTCGAACGCGACCCGGACCTGCCCGAGCGGTTCGCCCGCGACAAGTTCCAGCGGCTGACCCGCGTGATGGACGAGAACGTCGGCGTCGAGCGCGACCCGGCCGACCTCCAGCGGGCGATGGCCGTCCTCCGCCGGCTCAAGGGCGAGGTCGACGCCTACGTCCGCACGCGGACCAGTCGCTCGCTGTACGAACTCCGCCACGCCAGCGTCACCGCCCTGTTGATCGCGCGCCACGCCGCCGAGAACGAGGAGAGCGTCGGCACGCACAATCTCGTGGATGCGAGCGAGGAACCACCGGAGTCCACGGCTGACTGATGCTCGCCGACAGCGACATCGAGCGGTGGCTCCGCGAGGACGTGGGCCACCACGACGTGACCAACGACGTGCCCGGCACGACCGAGGGGCGACTGGTGGCAAAAGAGTCCGGCGTCGTCGCCGGCCTTGACGCTGCCACCGCGGTGTTTGAGTATCTGGACTGTGCAGTTGAGACACCGGTCGACTCGGGGGCGGCCATCGACGCCGGCGACGTAGTGCTTCGCGTCGACGGCCCCGCGCAGTCGGTCCTCCGCGGCGAGCGCGTCGCCGTGAACATCACCGGCCATGCCTCGGGCGTGGCGACGAAGACACGGGCCGCCGTCGATGCGGCGGAATCGGCTGCGACAGATTCCACCCCTCGTATCGCCGGCACGCGCAAGACGACTCCCGGCCTGCGCGGCATCGAGAAGCGGGCGGTAGCGGCCGGCGGCGGCGACACCCATCGACTGGACCTCTCGCACATGGTGATGGTCAAGGACAACCACATCGCCGAGATGGGACTGGTCGACGCCATCGAGCACTTCCGCGAGCGGGCCTCCTTCGCGACGAAACTCGACGTCGAGGTCGAAGCTCCGGAGGACGCCCCGCGGGCCGCCGAGGCCGGCGCGGACATCGTCCTGCTCGACAACATGTCCCCCGCGGAAACTGAGCGGGCCGTCGACAGAGTGGCAGCGTCTACTTCCGGCGCGCTCACCGAGGCTAGCGGCGGTATCACAGTTGCGGACGTGCCGGCCTACGCCGAAACGGGCGTGGACATCATCTCGATGGGATCGCTGACCCACTCCGCGCCGACGCTGGATTTCTCTTTCCGAACGGGCTGAGTCCCGGTTACTCCGGTCCACTCGTCGAAGATTCGGTTCTGAGTTCCGGCGGGAGTTCGAGTTGCTTGATACCGGCCCGCTCGTCGATTCGGAACCGATACAGCGCCGTGGCCTCCGTCTCGGCCGCCCGTTCGAACACGTCGGGCGTCCAGGAAGTGTCTATCTGTTCTTCGATTGCCCTGCGTTCGTCGTCAGGGACTCGTTCGATGGTCCCCGTCAGCAGGACGCTGCGCCAGTTGAACGTCGTTTCGACGTCGTAGATGAGAAACCGGGCAACGTCCGCGTGGTCGCTTGCCGTCACTTTCCGGCTGTCGGCACCGAGAACGTAGACGAAGTAGAGCGCGGACTCGCCGTCGTACCAGAAACCAAGCGGGCGCAGTAGCGGCGCGGAATCGGTCGGGACGCCAAGCACGCCAATGCTCTTCCGTTCGAGGGTCTTTTCGATGTCCTCGACGTTCATCCGGAGCATTCCGTAGTCTTCTAGTTCGGTAACTGTCATGTCGTAACTTGTCGGTAGATAATCATAAAGCCATAGGGCGCTAGCCCCGGGTTCTCCGCTCACAAGGGTGGCCCTTGCCGTCAGTCCGTCTCAGTCCAGCCGGCGCGCCAGCATCACCTCGTCGACCAGTTCGCCGTCGATCTCGTAGTGGCCATCGCGGACAGCCTCGACCGTCCAGCCGGTCTCCTTCAGGAAGTCGATGGCCCGCTCGTTTGTGGCCGGCAGGCTGTTGTACACCTTTCGACAGCCGCGGCTCGCGGCCCATTCGACCCCGCGGTGGAGCAGGTGGCTGCCGATACCGTGGCGGCGGTACGTCTCCATTACTCCGAGCGTGAGTTCGGCCGTCGACGCGAGTTCGGCCACCTCGGACATGGCGACGTGGACCCAGCCGACGACGTCGTCGTCGACCGTGGCGACGAACACGACGCGACAGCGGTTTGGGCCCCAGCGGACGAGCGTGTCCTCGTAGGCCAGTTGCTCGGCGACACCGGCCGCGATGATGTACGGTGCCTCGCTGGTCACGTCGCGTATCGTGCCGACGACGCCGGAGAGGTCCGACGGCCGGGAAGGTCGTATCTCGTAGCTGACGCCGGCCTCGTAGTGTTCGGCCGTCTCGCCGTGGTGGAGCGCCACGGTCAGCTTCCCGTCCTCGGTGGACTCGATGAGGTCGTCCCGTTTGAGAATGGAGACATGGTGCTGGAACCGCTCGGGATCGACGCTGATGGCTTCGGCCACCTCGGCGGGCGCGACGGGGCCGTTCCGCTCCACGAACCGATACACGTCGGACCGCTCACCGCCGAGTTCGAGGTCTGTTGGGGACGGCATTTCGCTATGGCTCACTGATGCCTGTATCCACTTGAAAATTCCCGAGAAGTTAGTCTGAGAGCTTATGTCGACTTGCCAGCAGCGATGCCGTGGCCGCCGGTGAAAGCGTCTGGCAGCTGTCGATACGCGGGCCGTCGTCACGTCCGCGTGATGCTTTTGTATGGTCGTGGCTCATTCTCGACCATGCCAGACGCGGTCCGTCGCTGTTCCGAGGACGGCTTTTTCGAGGGGGATGCGTGCCCGGTCTGTGACAGAGAGGGGACCCTCGTTCTCGACGGCGAACGGCGGCGACAGCTCTCGAAATTCACCTCGGGAGCGCTCAGACACTTTCCCGAGGACGCCGGTATCGAGGTAGACGAAGCGGGGTGGACGGCGTTCGCGTCCCTCCAGGCCGCAGTCGAGCGGAAGTACGACTGGGCCGACGGCGAGGCGCTGGCTGGAGTCATCGCCACGGACCCGAAAGGGCGGTTCGAGCGGACAGGAACCAGTGACGAGTCAAGTACAGTGGCCGCTGGCGGCCGCGTTCGGGCGGCCTACGGGCACTCTGTCGACGTAACCTTGGATGCGACCGACGACCCCATCCCGGCGACGCTGTATCACGGAACTGTACCGCGAAACGTCGCGTCGATACGCGAAACGGGACTGAAGCCGATGGGGCGACAGACGGTCCACCTCTCGGACTCCGTCGCGGCGGCCCGCGAGGTGGGACGTCGCCACGCCGCCGACCCCGTCGTGTTCGTCGTCGACGCCGCGGCGATGCAAGCCGACGACCGCCGAATCGTCAAGCGCGGGATCGAGACGTACACGACTGACCGCGTGCCGCCGCAGTACCTCTCGCTGCTGGAAAAATAGCGCGATTGCGCCGCCGCCTACTCGACAAGCGGCGTGCCGGTCATCGCCTCCGGCTGGTCGATGCCCATGAGCATGAGCATCGTCGGCGCGAGGTCGGCCAGCGTCCCGCCGTCGCGGGCGGTCCGGCCACTGGCGGTCCCGTCGGCGGCGAGGTAGATGAACGGGACGGGGTTGGTCGTGTGGGCCGTGTGCGGGTCATCGACAGTCCCCATGTCGTCGGCGTTACCGTGGTCGGCGCAGATGAGGACGTGGCCGCCGGCGGCCCCAATCGCCGCGACCAGCCGGCCGAGCTGTTCGTCGACGGCCTCGACGCAGTCACCGCCGCGTCGAAGTCGCCGGTGTGGCCGACCATGTCGGGGTTGGCGAAGTTCAGGACCATCGCGCTGGGGTCCTCAGTCTCGATGAACTCGATAGCGGTGTCGGCCAGTTCCGGCGCGCTCATCTCCGGCTGGAGGTCGTAGGTCGCCACGTCAGGGCTGTCGACGATTTCGCGGCTCTCGCCGTCGAACGCGACCTCACGGCCGCCGTTGAGGAAGTAGGTGACGTGGGGGTACTTCTCCGTCTCGGCCAGTCGAATCTGTGTCTTCCCGGCTTCAGAAAGCACCTCGCCGAGTACGTCCTCGGGCTGGTTCGGCGGGAAGGCGACCGGCAGGTCGAACGTCTCGTCGTACTGCGTCATCGTCACCAGTCGGGTGTCCGGCGGTTCGGTGTCGGCCCCCCAGTCGTCCGGGCGGATGTCGCCGAGCATCCGGGTGAGTTGTCGGGCGCGGTCCGAGCGGAAGTTGAAGAAGATGACCGCGTCGCCGTCTTCGAGACCGGCGTGGTCGCCGACGGTCGTCGGCTCGATAAACTCGTCCGTGGTGTCGCGGGCGTAGGACTCCGTAGCGGCCGTGACGGCGTCATCCGCGTGGTGGTCGCCCTCGCGGTGGACGATGGCGTCGTAGGCCCGACGGGTCCGCTCCCAGTTCTGGTCGCGGTCCATCGCGTAGTAGCGCCCGCAGACGGTGGCGACGTGGCCAGTTCCGTGCGCCTCGGCGTGGGCTTCGAGGTCGGTGAGGTAGTCCTCGCCGCCGGTCGGCGAGGTGTCGCGGCCGTCGGTGAAGGCGTGCGAGACGGCGTCAGTCCCACGCTCGCCAGCGAGTTCGATGAGCGCGTGGAGGTGGTCCTGATAGGAGTGGACGCCGCCGTCCGACACGAGGCCCATGAAGTGGACCCGACCGCCGTGGTCCTCGGCGTGCTCGAAGGCCGACAGAATCGTTTCGTTCTCGAAGAATGGCGGGTCCTGTGCGGCGTCATCGGGCGGCGACTCGCCCCGGGAGCGCGCGATACTATCGCTGACGCGAGCGGAGTCCTGCTTGACGACGCGGCCGGCCCCGATGTTGAGGTGGCCGACCTCGGAGTTGCCCATCTGGCCCTCCGGGAGGCCGACCCGGCGGCCGTGGGTGGCAAGCGTCGACGCTGCGCCCGCGTCTCGGTAGCGGTCGAAGTTCGGCGTGTCGGCGGCGGCGACGGCATCCCGGACATCGTC